>JBBIHW010000098.1:0-9873 GCA_037446795.1 Acidobacteriota bacterium | reverse complement strand
CGCGGGCATTCGAAGAGTGGTCGAGGATCCTCTGGAGGTAGACATCGGTGCGGCCCTCCTCGACGAAGCGGAAGCAGTCAGCGAAGAGGCGGTCCCCGGTGAGGGCGGCGAGCTTGCGAGCCACCAGGGCCAGCACCTCAATGTCCCCGCGGGTGTCGAACAGGCGCGCGATCGGAGTCCTGGGGAACACGGACAGGAACGGGTTCGTGACCGAGGCGGTCATGTCCGGGTGCTTCAGCTCCGCCCAGGAGTCCACCGCGAACACCACGTCGGCCCACTCGCACGAGGTGGACCACCACCACTCGTTCACCGCGATCATCTCGATCCGGGGCAGCACGTTGACGACCGTGTTGTAGTGCCACTTGACGTTGCCCAGGATCGAGTTGGCGTTGCCGAACCACAGGGACTTGGTCGGGGTCGGCATGTGGGTCTTGCCGGTGAGGAGGCGATTCCCCACGCGCAGCGGGTGGTCCTCGTGGTTGTAGTAGTGCGCGGACTCGGCCCTCCAGTACTGCTTGACGCGTGCCGGCTTCGAGGGGTCGAGTTCGAGGTCGAAGGGGTTCTCGGCGACCCACTGCGGCGCGCCGTTGAACAGGGCCACCCGGTAGTTGCCGGCGTAGGAGCCCACGTTTCCGGCGATCCTCCCCACGTTCCCGGTGAGCGCGGCCAACAGGAAGACGGCCCGGTCCTTGTTGTCGTTGTTGAAGAACTGGTTGGGGCCCATGCCGACCGCGAACAGGGTCGTGCCGGGCTGCCGCGCGATCTCGCGCGCCAGGGATTCGACCGCCGTCGCCGGGGCCCAGGTGAGCCTCTCCACGGTGGCCGGGTCGAAGTGGGCCGCGTATTCCCGGACGAGGTCGAACACCGGGCGGCACCGGACGCGCGTCCCGTCCCGCAGCGCGACCTCGACCGACCCCTCGAGGAGCGGGTCGCCGATCCCGGAGCGCCTCCCCACCTCGTCGCGGTCGAGGCGGCGCGGAGCGCTCGCCTTTCGGTCCCACCAGACGAAGTCGCCCCACTCCCTCCGCATCGCCTCGGGGAGCAACAGCTCCTTCTGTTCGCCAGGGGGAGGGAGCTTCTCGGCGGGGCCGACGACGCGGGTCTGGTTGTCGAGGGTCGCGGGGGAGCCGCCGAGCACCTCCTCGGCGCGCAGGTACTTGAGCGTGTCCATCCGGACGAGGACGGGCAGATCGGTCCACCGCTTCACGTAGTCGGCGTCGTAGAGACGATCGCGGAGGACGACGTGGGCGAGGCCGAGGGCGAGGGCCGGTGTGGTCCCCGGGCGGACCACGATCGCCTCGTCCGCCTTGGTGGCTGTCGCCGAGTACTCGCAGGCGATGACGACGATCTTCGTGCCCCGCAGGCGCGCCTCGGTGAGCCAGTGGGAGTCGGGCATCTTGGTGGTGATCCAGTTCATCCCCCACACCACGGCGATCCGGGCGTGCTCGATCGCGTGCAGCTCGAACTCCACCGTCTGCTGCCCCGTGACCATCGGGTGGCCGGGGGGCAGGTCCGTGTGCCACGAGTAGTTGTCGAAGCCGCGCGCACCCAGGGCGGCCTCGGGACCCACCCCGCGCAGCTTCGCGTCGAGCAGGGCCATGGCGTTCGCCATGCGATAGAAGCCGAAGATGCGGGTCATGCCGAGCAGCGGCATCCCGCCCCGGAACTTCAGCGCCTGCGTGCCCGCCCCGTGCATGGCTTCGATCATCTCCTCGTCGTAGCCCTGTGCCCGGAGCCTCCTCGCCCCGGCCTCGCCGCTGTAGGTCTCGGCGATGTTGGCGAGGGCGCGCGCGACGATCTCCGCCGCCTCGTCGTGCGTGACGCGCACCCAGCCGTCGCGGCCGCGCTGGAAGAAGTCGGCCGGCGGGCGCCCGTCCTGTCCCCGCGGGAAACCCGCCTCGACCCACTGCTTGAAGCCCGCGCGGACCATCGGGTGGCGCACGCGCCGGTCGCCGTAGATGCGCCGCGTGAGAGCGAGCCCCTTCTGGCAGACGCGCGGGTCCCAGCGGTGCGTCGGGCGGTTTCCGGCGAGGTCGGTCGCCTCCCCGTAGCGCATCGTGGGGCCGATCCGCACGACGACGCCCGAGCGCACGAAGGCCCGGAGCAGGCAGTTGTGCGTGTCGTTGGGCGCGCACAGGAACGTGAACGTGGAGTCGTAGTGGAAGAGATCCCGGTACGTGCGCTCCCAGTCGCGGTCGGGATACCGGGCGAGGGGATTGTCGGGTGCCCCGAGCCCCCAGGCGCGCGAGGCGGACAGCGCGAACGCGCCGAACCCGGCGGCGGCCGCCGCCTCCAGGAACTGCCTGCGGTTGAGGTCGCTCCCCGTCATCGTCTCACCTCCCAGGTCCGGATGAACGAGGCGATGGCCTCGATCTCGCTGTCGGCGAGCTGCGGGCTCGTGGGTGTGGATCGCCCGAAGGCCGGCATCGAGGTCCCGCTGCGGCCCCTTCGGATCGTCTCCACCAAGTACGTGTCGGTGGCGCTCGAGAGAAACACCGCGTTGTCGAGCGCGGGTCCCTCGCGCCCCTCTCCCTTCGCTCCGTGGCAGGAGGCGCAGTGGGAGGCGTACAGCCGCTCCCCCTCGCGCGCGTCCCCCCTCAGCCACCGGGCCGGCCGCGCATCGGGTGCGGGGGCGATCCCTCCGCCGAGGCTCCGCACGTGGGCGACGACCGAGCGGACCTCCTGGGCCCGAAGCCCCCCTTCCTTCTCTCCCCATGCGGGCATGCGGCGGCCGGGCCTGCCTCGGCGCACCGTCTCCTCGATGAACGCGTCGGGGGCGAGCGCGAGGAAGTCGGGATTGCCGATCGCGGGAAACGGAGGCATCCCGGGGTAGCGCATCCCCTCGCCGCGGCGCCCGTGGCAGGCGGCGCAGAAGGTGCCATAGAGGGTGGCGCCGTCCGTGGCGAACTCGCGCTCGCCGAACCGCTCGGCCCGGATCCGGTCCTTCGGCCAGAACGCCTCGGGCACCTCGCTGCGCCGGAGCGAGAGCGTGTAGAAGACGAGGCGGTCGATCTCCTCCTCGCCGAGACCGAGCACGGGCATCAGCGAGCCGGGGGTGACCGCTGCGGGCGAGCGGAAGTGCTCGGCGAGCCACGCGGCGAGCGACCTCTCCCCGGGAACGCGCGAGAAGTCGAGCCGGCCCGGGTCCTTCTGCCCCGCCGCCGTCAGGTCGGGCCCGTCGTCCCCGCCGACCCCGCCCACCTTGTGGCAGCCCCGGCAGCCGAGCGAGTGGAACAGCGCCTTGGCCTCGACGAGGCCGGGGGCACCCACCCGCGAGTCGAGGAAGACGCGGAGGGCTTCGAGTTCCTCCTGCGGGATCGGACCGAACGACTCGCGCCAGCCTCCCGGCTCCCCCGCCCGGCTTCGCGCGAGGTGCTTCCCGTACCAGTCGGCATCGTAGCCCGACGCGCCCGCGCGAGACAGGTCGGGCCCGGTGGCGAGCGTCGCCGCGCCCGGACGCAGGGTGCCGCCGCGCCCGTCGAGCGCGTGGCACGTCAGGCAGTCGAGCCGCTCGAACGCCCGGCGTCCGCGCTCGAGCGCATCGAGGTTCGCAACGGCGAGGTGCGTGTGGCAGGTTCCGCAGCCGGCGTAGGCGTAGCGGATGGGGATCATGGGCTCCGGCCAGAAGGGAACGCGGCCGTGGGCGTCGTCCTCGAGCGTCGCCCGCCCCTGACCTCCGTGGCAGACCGTGCAACCGAACTCGGACGGGTCGTGTACGACCTCGGGGTGCACCCCGAAGGCCGGGTGGCCCGCGATGGCGGTCTCTCCCGGGGCCATCCCCAGGTGGCAGGAGATGCAGCGGTCGGTCGCCTGGAGCCGGGGGACGACGACCTGCCGGAGCTGGACGCGGAAGGCGGACGGGTCCGGGAGGCGTTCCCGGTAGTCCCGCTGCAGCCGGCGCCACCCGCGGAAGACATTCTCCTCGAGCGCCGCCCCGACCAGCAGCGCGAGCGACACCGCGCTCGCCACGAGCAGCAGCAGCTTGTTGGCCCGCACGGCTCAGTGCCCCGGCCACTGCGCGGGCGACCAGTAGAACTCCCAGTTGGGTCCGCGGAAGTAGGTGCCGATGACGGTCAGGACGACGAACCCGCACAGGAAGCAGGTGAACAGGGCGAGCGCCCCGGCCCGCGTGCTGTCGTGCCGGCGCATGGTCCACAGGGAGTACGCCGCGTACAGGGCGGCGATCACGGTCCCCGGGTTGACGGCCGTGATCAGCAGCTGGGGCGCCGCGGGCCACCACTGGCGGATCCAGCCGAAGCGGATCGCGAAGGCCTCCACGGCGAGCACGGCGTCGAGGCCGAAGGCGGCGGCATGGAGGACCACCGCGAGCCCCCCGCGCCCCCCGAACCAGTCCCCCGTCCCCTCGGTCTCCCGGTCCAGGTAGGGGATGAGGCCGAGACCGAGGAGCACGATCGCCGGGATGCCGATCCCGCCCATGAACGCCGAGAACGACACCAGCTCCTGAATGCCCAGGAAGTACCAGGGAGCCTTCGCCGGGTTCTCGGGAACGGCGGGGTTGGCGAGCTCCTTCAGGGGGGCGTCGGACACCAGCGACAGCACCAGGCACACGGCGACCGTGAGCATGAACACGCCGGCCTCGGCGTAGAACAGGTGCGGCATCGCGGGCAGCGTGTGCTCGGGCCCGTCGCCGACCGCGGGGGTCCGGCCGCGGACCACCGCGGCGAGGTGGTAGGTCTTCTGCGGCGCCTCCGTGAACACCGGAAAGATGGAGGCCTCCGGCGGGCCGAGCCTGCGCTCCGCGTCCGCGGGGCGCGCCAGGCCGCCGTCCTTCCTCACGCGCCAGAAGTGCACGGCGAGCAGCGCGGTGAGCGCGAGGGGCAGGATCATGACGTGGAGCAGGTGGAAGCGGATCAGCGCCTCCTCGCCCACGTCCTCCGAGCCCAGCAGCAGCAGCTTCTGGAGCCCCCCCGGATCGAACCAGTGGGTGATCCCGAGCGCGTCGGTCACCTCCCGGGGCGACTGGGCGATGTTCGCCCCGATCGTGATCGCCCAGTACGCGAGCTGGTCCCAGGGCAGGAGGTAGCCGGTGAAGGAGAGGCCGAGGGTGACCACGAGCAGGCCCATCCCGACCACCCAGTTGAACTCCCGCGGCGGCCTGTAGGAGGCCGTGTAGAAGACGCGCGCCATGTGGGCGATGACGGTGACCACCATGACGTTGGCCGCCCAGCGGTGGATGTTCCGCATGAAGCGGCCGGTGGGGACCACGAAGTGAATGTCCTTGATCGAGTCGTAGGCGACGTCGGGATACGGCTTGTAATAGAACATCAGGAGGACGCCGGTCACGAGGGTGATCAGGAAGGCCGCGAGCGTGACGACGCCGAGCCCCCACGTGGTCGCCCACCTGAGGCTCCACCGGTGGACCCGCACCGCGTGCAGGTGCAGGAACACGTTGCCGAACACGAACGACGACCGGCTCCGGTCGGTGACGGGAGCGCCCGAGCGGAAGGCCGTGTCGCGGAGACGGCGGGGCGTGCTCCGCAGGTTCTCGAGGAACCGGGAGGTCGCGGTCCGGCCGCTCGCAGCATCGCCGCTCATGCGGTCTCCGTCGTGCCCGGCGGCACCGTCTTCTTGGCGTCCACGACGTACAGGCCCGAGCCCGTCTTCCGGACCTCGAGCCACGGAAGGGGCTTCGGCGCCGGCCCCCGGACGACGCTCCCGTCGCGGGCGAACATGGAGCCGTGGCAGGGGCAGCGGAAGCCGTCCGGGGCGGCCTGCACGATGCAGCCGAGATGCGTGCACACGGTGGAGATCGCGTAGACCCCCGAGGCCTCGCGGAAGATCGCGACCGGGCGGCCGGGCGGGAGGAACGCCGTCCCCGGGGCGAGCGAGTCGGGCAGGGAGACGCGGAACCGGCTCGAGGGGGCGGGGATGACGGCGGCCTTCGGCAGACGCAGCATCCCGACGATGGAGAACAGCAGGGCCGAGCCCGCCGTCCAGCCGGCGGCGAGGCCGAGGAAGTCGCGGCGCGGCAGCGGCTCGGCCTCGAGGCGCGACCGGGCGGGCGGGACGGGCAGGGGCTTCGTCGTCATGCGCACCTCCAGCTGGTCTCGAAGACGACGCGTTCCATGGCGATCGCCTCCGTCGGGCAACGGCGGGCGCACAGGCCGCAGCGGATGCAGCGGTCCTCGTCCTTGAGGATCAGGGAGAGTTCGCCGTCCCCACCGGGGTGGAGTTTTCCGATGAGGTCGAGGACCGGCCCGGACGGCTCGATCGCCTGGAGAGGAACGAGCTTCAGACACGCGGTCGGGCACACGTCGGCACACCCGCCGCAGAGCACGCAGCGGCCGCCGTCGAACACCGGCGTCACGCCGCAGTCGAGACAGCGCGAGGCCTCCCGTCTCGCCTCCTGCTCGTCGTAGACCAGCTCGACGGAAGCCTTCGGGCTCCGCAGCCGCTCTTCGGGAGCGAGGGTTCGCGGCTCGACGCGCCCGAGCGCCTCGTAGCCGGGCTCGCGGGTGTAGAGCGGGATCGGCAGGTGCAGCTCGAGGGTTTCGGGGGCGAGCGACCGGCCCGTCACGTGGCGGTAGACCGAGCGCGCCGCGGCCTTGCCCGAGGCCACGGCGTCGATGAGGAGCCGAGTCCCGTGGGCGAGGTCGCCCGCGACGAACACGCCCGGTGCCGTCGTCGCCAGCGTCTGCGGGTCCACGCGCGGCCAGCCCGGGGCGGCCTGCACGACGTCCTCTCCCCCCTGCGCGAGCAGCGAGAGATCGGGCGCCTGCCCCACGGCGAGCAGCACCGTGTCGCACGAGAGGAGCTTCCGGTCGGCGTCGTCGAAGACGGGAGAGAACCGCCGGCTCTCGTCGTAGACCCGCAGGCACCTGCGGATCAGGACGCCGCTCACGCGGCCCGCTTCGTCCCGCACGATCTCCACCGGCCCCCAGCCGTTCAGCCGCTCGATGCCCTCCTCGTCGCCCTCCCGGATCTCGACGGTGTCGGCGGGCATTTCCTCCAGCGTCTCGAGCGAGACGAGGCGCACCCGTCGCGTCGTGGGAAGGCGGGCCGCGGTGCGGGCCGCGTCGTAGGCGGCCTGGCGGACCACCGTGCGGGCGACGTCGTAGGCCACGTTGCCCCCGCCGATCACCACGACGCTCTCGCCGAGATCCACGCCCTCCCCGAGCGCGACCGCGCGGAGGAGATCCACGCCGCCGAACACGCGCCGGCCGCGCTCGCCCGGAAGCCCGAGGGAGCGAGAGCGCTTCGCTCCCACCGCGAGGACGACGGCTGCGTGTTCCCGCCGCAGCTGCTCCAGGGTCACGTCGCGGCCCACCTCGACCCCGCAGCGCACGTCCACGCCCAGGGCCTCGATCACCGCGACCTCGCGCCGGATGATCTCTCTCGGCAGGCGGTAGTCGGGAACCCCGAGGGCGAGCATCCCCGCCGGTACGGGCTCGACCTCGTAGACGACGGGCCTGAAGCCGAGAAGCGCCAGGTCGTGCGCCGCAGCCAGCCCGGCCGGGCCGGCTCCGACGATCGCGACCGGCTCGCCGCGGGCCGGTTCGAAGCGGCCCGCCGCGGCGGATCGAAGGATCGCCGCCATCTCTTCGGCGTCGGCGCACGTGCGCGGGACGAAGCGCCGCGCCGCCTCGAGCACTTCCTGCGGCAGGCGCGCTTCCACCCCCCACCGCTCGCAGGCGAACCGCTTCAGCGCGCGGATCGCCACCGGTCGGTCGAAGCCGAGGAAGCGTCCCGTCGCGTCGGCCCGCGGGATCCTCCCCCTGCGGCAGGCCGCCTCGCACGGGGCGCCGCAGATCCGACCGCAGATCGAGGCGAACGGGTTCGGCCCGCGCGCAATCAGGTAGGCCTCCTCGTAGCGCCCCTCGGCGATCGCCCGGACGTAGCCGCGGGCATCGGTCCTCACCGGGCAGGCGCGCTGGCAGGCGATCAGGCCGCGGTGGTGGTCCTCGGCCGGGACCTCGACCTCGAGAAGCCCCGCCGTGCAGGGTTCCGCTCGCATCGGCTTCCACCTTCGGCCGGACGGGACCGTCCGGCCGTGACCTATGTCCCGGGGAAGCGGACCACCGCGATCGCATTTTCCCGGGCCCCGGACTCTAAAGGCGACCGGGTCCCGCCGCTCCGGGAAAAACGGACATCCCGGGTCGTTTGACGGGAGAGGGCGCGCGCGGTTGCGGGCGATCTCAGAACCGCGCCGTCACCATGAGGTAGCCCCAGTCGGAATCGTCGCCTCGGACCGCGGTCGGCACGAAGGCGGAGGCTCGCTCGGGGAACTCGCCGGCGAAGAAGCGCGAGAGGCCCCCTTCGAGCGCCCAACCTTCGAAGGAGACCCGGACCGTGAGGTCCAGCTCTCGGCCCAGGTCGGAGCCCGCCGCCCCGCCGGGAACGCCGGGGACGATGGTGGCCCCTCCCGCGTCGCTCCAGCGACCCGCCGGGTCCTCCAGCGCGAAGTCGTGGAAGTCGGCCTGGACCACCACCTTCTCCGCGGGCTCGATGCGGAAGCGGAGGACCGCGTCCTTCACGTTCCTCCACCCCACGTAGTCCATGGAGCCGTAGAAGGCGTGATTGGTCGGGAAGAGGTTCTCGAACTCGCCGCTGTCGCCGTCGGCGGGGTCGCCGTCACCGGAGGCCGCGTCGAAGCCGGCGCCCAGATACGGCTTGAGGGGCGAGCGGAAACGATAGCCGGCGCGGCTCGCGAGAGCCCATGCCTCGTGCGCGTCGGTCGCGCGGTCGCCCGCCTGAAGCGCGAGCTCGAGCCCGTACGACCAGCCGCGGACCGTGCCACGCACCCGCCCTCCGGCCGTCCAGATGGAGGTCCGGCCGACTCCCGCACCGGGCAGCTCACCGGCTCGCGCGAGGCGGTCTCGAAGCCACAGAAGGTAGGCCTCCACCTGCGACGCCGGGCGGTTCTCGAGGACGGAACCGTAGGCGCCGAACAGGTCCTGGCTGTCCGACGTCCTCCCGCGGCTCGCGGTGCGCGCTGCGAAGGCGTCGAGCTTCCACCGTTCGGCGCTCCAGGCGAGCCGCACGGCGTCGAAGGAGCGACCGATGTTGCTCCAGTTGAACGCGCCGACCAGGCGCTCCTCCCCGTAGGCGAGCTCCTGCCGGCCGGCGCGCACGCGGAACCTCCGATCGGTGTCGGTCCACTCGACCCAGCCCTGATGGAGGTCGAGGTTCCTCTCGTTGGACGCAGTGGATGCCTCGGAGCCCCAGCTGCGCGAGTCCTGGGCCTGGACGTACGCCGAGAGCCGCCCCTTCTCGAGGCGGACCCCGAGCCGGATTCTCTGGTCCACGAACGACCGGTCGTCGCGTACGGCGGCGTTGAAGTCCGCATCGCTGCGGCTTTCGGGCCGCAAGCGGGCCTCCGCGTCGAAGCTCACCTCGGTCTTGCCGCTCCCCTGCTCCGCGGCCGCCGGGCCGACCCGCGCGAGGCAGGCCGCCGAGGCCAGGGCGAGCCCCAGGAGCCAGCGCGTCCGGCTTCGAGCCCCTGGCGAAAGCGAGAACCCAGATCCCCTTCGCGAGAAGAGACCTCGGCCGCCCGTAGGAGTCGCGGTCGTCATTCGGTTTCCCTCGCTCTCGTCACGGGAGCCTTCCGCGCCCCCCGCTCCGGCCGCAGGCGCCCGCAGGCCGCGCCCGCGGGGCCGGAAACGTATAACCCGAAGCGTCCGGCTGAAGGGTCCTCGAACCGGACCGAGCCGGTCCGCCGCGGATACGGGACGGGCGCGTCCGCGCTCTCGAACCGGGCAGCGCTCGAACGTCGAGCGGCGAGGCGGACCGCAGAGGGCGGACGCGTGCGGAGCGTCCCGGAAAGCGGCGCCGCTCGCGCCCGCGGCGCTCGCCTCGTCGCCGACCGCCGGGCCGCCTCTCTACTTGAGCGTCTTCACGTGCGCGGCGATCGCC
>JBBIHW010000097.1:0-9938 GCA_037446795.1 Acidobacteriota bacterium | reverse complement strand
CGCGGATGAGCACGATCGAGTGCTCCTGCAGGTTGTGGCCGACGCCCGGAATGTACGTGGTCACCTCGATGCCGTTCGTCAGGCGCACGCGAGCCACCTTCCGGAGCGCGGAGTTGGGCTTCTTGGGTGTCGTCGTGTAGACGCGGACGCACACGCCCCGCTTCTGAGGGCTCGCCTGCAGCGCCGGGCTCTTCGTCCGCGCGCGCAGCGGTCTCCGGCTCCGCCTCACGAGCTGGCTGATCGTCGGCACGCCGCCCTCCCCGGAAGCCGCTGGTCGGCCCCGCGCACCCGGACCCCCCCGGTCCGCAAGAGGTGCCGGAATTCCGGCAGAGAAAAACCGCAGCAATCTAGCAGAGTCGCGCGAAAGCGGTCAAGGGCGTGGCGCGACCCGGCCGGGACGTAACGCTCCCGCTCCCCTCCGGCCGGGGGCCCGGGCCTCTCTCTCCCCCCCGGCGACCGTCAGTCGCCCTTCGCCTGCTCGCCCGCCGAGCCACCCGCGGCGGCGGCCGCTGCGGCCGCTGCCCGGAGCATCTCGGTGAAGCGGTCCGTCTCCTCCGCCGCCTCCACGACGGCCTCCTCGGCGGGGACCTCCTCTTCCACGGGCGGGGGCCCGTCGGGCGGGATCCTCAGACGCCGGTAGACGTCCATGCCGGTCCCGGCCGGGATGAGCCGCCCCATGATGACGTTCTCCTTGAGGCCGCGCAGGTAGTCCACCTTGCCCGAGATCGCCGCCTCCGTGAGCACGCGGGTCGTCTCCTGGAAGCTCGCCGCCGAGATGAACGACTCGGTGGACAGCGAGGCCTTCGTGATCCCCAGCAGCAGCGGTCGCCCGCGCGCCGGCGCGCCGCCCGCGGCGAGAACCCGCTCGTTTTCCTCGATGAAGCGGAAGCGGTCTACCTGCTCGTCCACGATGAACTCGGTGTCCCCCACGTCCTCCACCTTGATCCAACGCATCATCTGCCGGAGGATGACCTCGATGTGCTTGTCGTTGATGTTGACGCCCTGGAGCCGGTAGACCTCCTGGATCCCGTCGAGCAGGTACTTCTGGAGCTCCCGCTCGCCCAGGATCTCGAGGATCTTGTGGGGGTCCTTGGGCCCGTCGGTGAACGCGTCGCCCGCCCGGACCCGCTCGCCCTCCTGCACGTTCACGTGAAGGCCCTTGGGAATGTTGTACTCCCGCTCCTCCCCGTCATCGGTCCTCACCAGGATCTTCCGGGAGCCCTTGACGATCTCCCCGTAGTGCACGGTGCCGTCCACCTCGGTCATCACCGCGGGGTCCTTGGGATGCCGGGCCTCGAACAGGTCCACCACGCGCGGGAGTCCTCCGGTGATGTCCTTGGTCTTGGTGGTCGCCCGCGGAATCTTGGCCAGGATGTCCCCCTGAACGAGCTCCTCGCCGTCCTCCACCATGAGAATGGCGTTGACCGGCATGAGGATCTTCCGCAGCAGCTCCCCCTTCGCGCCCAGCACCAGAAGGTGCGGGTGCTTCTTCTCGTCCTGGGACTGGACGATCTTCTTCCTGGCGTAGCCGGTGACCTCGTCCACCTCCTCCTGCATGGTGACGCCGGGCTCGATGTCCTGGAACTGCACGCGCCCGGGCACGTCGGTGAGGATCGCGTAGGTGTACGGGTCCCACTCGGCGAGCTTGGTGCCGGCCTCGACCTCCTGGCCGTCGCTCACCTCGAGGGTGGCGCCGTAGACCACCGTGTAGCGCTCGCGCTCGCGACCCTCCCGGTCCTCGATGACCAGGGCGCCGTTGCGGTTGGTGGCGACGGGCTTGCCGTGCCGGTTGACGACCGTGCTCACGTTCTTGTAGCGGACGGTCCCCGCGTTGCGGCACTCGATGGCGCTCTGCTCCTCGATGCGCGCCGTGCCGCCGATGTGGAAGGTCCGCATGGTCAGCTGGGTGCCCGGCTCGCCGATGGACTGGGCGGCGATCACGCCGACCGCCTCCCCGAGCTCCACCAGCCTGCCGGTGGCCAGATTCCGCCCGTAGCACCGGACGCACACGCCGCGCTTGCACTCGCAGGTCAGCACCGACCGGATCCGCACCGTCTCGATGCCCGCGTCCTGCACGTCGGCCGCCAGGTCCTCGTCGATGAGCTGGTTGCGCTCCACCAGCACGCGGCCCGTGACCGGGTCCCGGATGTCATCGAGCGCGACGCGGCCCACGATGCGGTCCCGCAGCTCCTCGATGATCTCGCCGCCCTCCTCGATGCGCTGGACATCGATCCCCTCCAGCGTCCCGCAGTCCTCCTCGGTGACGATCACGTCCTGCGCCACGTCCACCAGGCGGCGCGTGAGGTATCCCGAGTTCGCGGTCTTGAGGGCCGTGTCCGCCAGCCCCTTCCGGGCCCCGTGCGTGGAGATGAAGTACTGGAGCACGTTGAGGCCTTCCCGGAAGTTGGCCGTGATGGGCGTTTCGATGATCTCCCCCGACGGCTTCGCCATCAGGCCCCGCATCCCGGACAGCTGCCGCATCTGCTGCTTGCTGCCGCGGGCCCCCGAGTCGGCCATCATCAGGATCGGGTTGAACTCGCGCCGCTCGCGCTCGATGCGCGTCATCTCGCGGAACATCGCCTCGGAGACCTTCTCCGTCGCCTCGGACCAGATGGCGATGACCTTGTTGTACCGCTCGCCGTTGGTGATGACCCCGTCCTGGTACTGCTTCTCGATCTCGATCTGCTCGCGGCGGGCCCTCTCGACGATCGCCGGCTTCTCGGGGGGAACGACCATGTCGTCCACGCCGATGGACACGCCCGCCTTGGTCGCGTACAGGAACCCGAGCTCCTTCAGCCGGTCCACCAGGACCACCGTCTTGTGCTGCCCGTGGCGCAGGAAGCAGTAGTGGACGAGCGACTGGAGACCCTTCTTCTTCAGGACGCCGTTGACGAAGGGCAGCCCCTCCGGCAGGCAGTCGTTGAACAGCACGCGGCCCACCGTCGTCCTCAGCTTGTAGCGCTCCACGTGCTGCTCGGGCGCCCGCACGACGTTCTCCGCCTCGCGCGGGGGCAGCGTGGCGAGGTCGATGAGGCGGCCCGTGTAGCGCAGGACGATGCGCGTGAGGGTCTCGACCTCTCCCGCCTGGTAGGCGAGCAGCACCTCCTCCGGGGAGACGAACACCCGCCCGTCGCCGCGACAGCCGGCCTTCTCCTGGGTCAGGTAGTAGCAGCCCAGGACGATATCCTGGCTGGGGTTGACCACGGGCAGCCCGTTGGCGGGGCTCAGGATGTTCTGGCTGGACAGCAGCAGGACCATCGCCTCGATCTGGGCCTTGGCCGACAGCGGGATGTGGACCGCCATCTGGTCGCCGTCGAAGTCCGCGTTGAAGGCCGTGCACACCAGCGGGTGGATGCGGATGGCCTTCCCCTCGACCAGCACGGGCTCGAAGGCCTGGATCCCCAGGCGGTGCAGCGTGGGCGCGCGATTGAGAAGCACGGGGTGCTCCCGGATCGCGTCCTCGAGGTAGTCCCACACCTCGGGCCGCTCCAGCTCCACCATCTCCTTGGCCGCCTTGATGGTGTTCACCTTCTGGTCGCGCTCGAGCCTGTTGTAGATGAAGGGCTTGAACAGCTCGAGCGCCATCTTCTTGGGGAGGCCGCACTGGTGGAGCTTCAGCTCCGGCCCGACCACGATCACCGAGCGGCCGGAGTAGTCCACCCGCTTGCCCAGGAGGTTCTGCCGGAAGCGTCCCTGCTTGCCCTTCAGGGTGTCCGACAGGGACTTCAGCGGGCGGTTGTTGCTTCCCCGCAGGACCCGGCCCCGCCGGCCGTTGTCGAACAGCGCGTCCACGGCCTCCTGCAGCATCCGCTTCTCGTTGCGGATGATGATCTCGGGCGCCCGGAGCTCGATGAGCCGCTTCAGTCGGTTGTTCCGGTTGATGACGCGCCGGTAGAGGTCGTTCAGGTCCGAGGTGGCGAACCGCCCGCCGTCGAGGGGAACGAGCGGGCGGAGCTCGGGCGGGATCACGGGCAGCACGTCCAGGATCATCCACTCGGGACGGTTGCCGGACTTGCGGAACGCGTCCACGACCTTCAGCCGCTTCGCGTGCTTCAGCCGCTTCTGCTGCGAGGTTTCCGTCCGCATCTGCTCCCGCAGCTCGCGCGCCAGGTGCTCCACGTCCACGCGGGCGAGCAGCTCCTTGATGGCCTCCGCGCCCATCCCCGCGGTGAACTGGTCGGGGTGCCTGTCCTGGAGCTCCCGGTACTGGTCCTCGCCCAGGACGTCCTTCTCGCGCAAGCCCGGAACGTCTCCCGGATCGATCACGACGTACGCCTCGAAGTAGAGAATCCGCTCCAGGTCCCGCAGCGACATATCCAGCAGCTGGCCGATCCGGCTGGGCAGTCCCTTGAAGAACCACACGTGGCTCACCGGGCTCGCCAGCTCGATGTGCCCCATCCGCTCCCGACGGACCTTGCTCTGCGTCACCTCCACGCCGCACTTGTCGCAGACGACGCCGCGGTGCTTCATCCGCTTGAACTTCCCGCAGAGGCACTCCCAGTCGGTGACCGGGCCGAAGATGCGGGCGCAGAAGAGGCCATCCCTTTCCGGTTTGAACGTCCGGTAGTTGATCGTCTCCGGCTTGGTCACCTCGCCCCAGGACCACGACCGGATCTTCTCGGGACTGGCCAGGCTGATGCGAATCGCGCTGAAGTCGTTGATGGTTCGCGCTCGGTCGAATGCGAATGGCAGTCTGTTCACTGGACCTCCCCGCGGCTCAGATGGCCGAGGGCCCCCGAGCGTCCGGCCGGTCGCTCAGGAGCTCGACGTCGAGACAAAGGCTCTGGAGCTCTCGCACCAGCACGTTGAACGATTCGGGCAGGCCGGGCTCCACCGACGGCTCCCCCTTGACGAGAGCCTCGTAGATCTTCGTCCTCCCGTACACGTCGTCCGACTTGACGGTGAGCAGCTCCTGCAGGATGTGCGCCGCACCGTACGCTTCCAGCGCCCACACCTCCATCTCCCCGAACCGCTGCCCGCCGAACTGGGCCTTGCCTCCCAGCGGCTGCTGCGTGATGAGCGAGTACGGCCCGATGGACCGCGCATGGATCTTGTCGTCCACCAGGTGCGACAGCTTCATGAGGTAGATGTACCCCACGGTGACGGGCTGCTCGAACGGCTCCCCCGTGCGCCCGTCGCGCACGACGATCTTGCCCGAGGCGGGCAGGCCCGACAGCTCCAGCTGTCGCTTGATCTCCGCCTCGGTCACGCCGTCGAACACGGGGCTCGAGAACGGGACCCCGTCGCCGAAGGCCCGCGCGACCTCGAGGATCTCGTCGTCGGAGGCCCGCTCGAGCTCCTCCCGGCCGCCGCCGGGCGGGAAGACCTGGACGAGACGGCTGCGGATGGCCGCCGCGGCCTCCGAGCGCTCCTTGCGCATCTGCTCTCGCAGGAAGCGGCCGTGCTCGGCCGCCGCCCAGCCGATGTGGGTCTCCAGGATCTGCCCCACGTTCATCCGGGAGGGGACCCCGAGCGGGTTCAGCACGACCTCCACCGGCGTCCCGTCCGGGAGCAACGGCATGTCCTCCTCGGGCAGGATCTTCGCGATGACCCCCTTGTTGCCGTGCCGGCCGGCCATCTTGTCGCCCACCGACAGCTTCCGCTTCATGGCGACGTAGACTTTCACCATCTTGATGACGCCCGGGGCCAGCTCGTCCCCCTTCTGCATCTGCTGGACCTTCTCCTCGACGAGCCTCTCGAGGATCTGGATCCGCCGTCGGGTCCTCTCCTCGATCCTGCGGATCACCGAGAGCTTGGGCGGGGAGGCGATCTCGCACCGGTGCAGGTCCTCGGTGTCCACCTCCTTCATGACCTCCCGGGACAGCACCGTGCCCTCCTCGAGCAGGATCTGCCGGGTCCGCTTGTCCTTGAGCGGCGCGGAGAGGGTCTCCCCCTCGAGGAGGTCCACCAGGAGCTTGCGGTCCTCCTCCCGGAGGATGCGGATCTCGTCCTGCAGGTCCTTCTTCATGCGCTCGATCTGCGCGTTCTCGATGTCGAGGGCCCGGGGGTCTTTCTCGACCCCCTTGCGGCAGAAGATCTTCACGTCCACGACGGTCCCGTCGATGCCGGGCGGGGTCGTGAGCGAGGCGTCGCGCACGTCGCCGGACTTCTCGCCGAAGATGGCCCGCAGGAGCTTCTCCTCCGGCGTGAGCTGGGTCTCGCCCTTGGGTGTGACCTTGCCCACCAGGATGTCCCCCGGCTTGACGTGGGCGCCGATCCGGATGATCCCGGCCTCGTCCAGGTCCTTGAGGAACTCCTCGGCGACGTTCGGGATGTCCCGGGTGATCTCCTCGGGTCCGAGCTTCGTGTCCCTGGCCTCGATCTCGAACTCCTCGATGTGGATGGAGGTGTAGGAATCCTCCTTCACCAGCTTCTCGGACACGAGGATGGCGTCCTCGAAGTTGTAGCCGCGCCACGGCATGAAGGCCACCAGGACGTTGCGGCCCAGGGCTAGCTCGCCCCGGTGGGTGCACGGCCCGTCGGCGAGCACCTGGCCGGCCTTCACTCGCTGGCCCTTGTGGACGACGGGGCGCTGGTTGATGCACGTGTTCTGGTTCGATCGCTTGAATTTGGTCAGGCGGTAGACGTCGGCCCCGAAGTTCTCCTCTCCCTCGGCCCCGACCCGGACGATGATCCGCTCGGAATCCACCAGATCCACCACGCCGGACCTGCGGCAGATCACCACGGCCCCCGAGTCGCGGGCCGTGATGGCCTCCATGCCGGTGCCGATGAACGGCGCCTGGGGTCGGAGCAGGGGAACCGCCTGCCGCTGCATGTTCGAGCCCATGAGCGCCCGGTTGGCGTCGTCGTTCTCCAGGAACGGGATCAGGGAGGCCGCCACCGAGACCAGCTGCTTCGGGGAGACGTCGATGTACTGGACCTTCTCCCGCTCGACCAGCTTGAACTCGCCGCGCTCCCGCGCGTTCACGCGCTCGTGGACGAACCGGCCCTCGGGGTCCAGTGCCGCGTTCGCCTGCGCGATGGCGGCCTGGTCCTCCTCCCAGGCCGTCAGGTAGAAGGAGTGGGGCTCCGCCTCGGGGGCCCGCCGCCCGGCCCGCACGAGCGACTCCCGCTCGCGTTGGAATTCCTCGGCGCGGACCACCTCGTGAAGCTTCCAGGGCCCGTCTCCGGTCCGCACGATCCGCACGTAGTCCACGACCCTGCCGTCCTCGACCTTCCGATACGGGGACTCGATGAACCCGTAGTCGTTGATCCGGGCATAGCAGGACAGCGACGAGATGAGCCCGATGTTCGGGCCCTCCGGCGTCTCGATCGGGCAGATCCGCCCGTAGTGGGTCGGGTGCACGTCGCGCACCTCGAACCCGGCGCGCTCGCGGGACAGACCGCCGGGCCCCAGGGCGGACAGCCTCCGCTTGTGGGTCACCTCCGCCAACGGGTTCGTCTGGTCCATGAACTGGGAGAGCTGGCTCGAGCCGAAGAACTCCTGAATGGCCGCCACCACCGGCTTGGCGTTGATCAGGTCGTTGGGCATGGCGGTGGTCATTTCCTGGTAGACCGACATCTTCTCCTTGATGGCGCGTTCCATCCGCACCAGCCCGATGCGGAACTGGTTCTCCAGCAGCTCCCCGACGCTGCGGACGCGGCGGTTGCCCAGATGGTCGATGTCGTCCAGCTCGAGGGGAACGCGCGCGGCCCGCCCGGGGACGCCCGGTCCGGCCTCGTGCTCGAGCTCGCCCCGGCCGCGCCGCACCGCGACCAGGTACCGCAGGGTGTCCACGAAGTCCCTGAGGTTCGGAATCCGGTCCTCGCCCTTGTCCCATCGCTGGCGCACGTCCGCCGGCCAGTCCTCCTCCCGGAAGCCGTACAGCTTGGTGTTGAACTTGAGGCGGCCGACCCTCGAAAAGTCGTAGCGGGTCGGATCGTTGAAGAGGTTGTTGAAGAGGCTGCGCGAGGAGTCGAGCGTGGGAGGATCCCCTGGTCGCAGGCGCCGGTAGATCTCCAGCAGCGCGTCGTTCTGGCTCTTGATCGCGTCCTTCTGGAGCGTCTCGAGCAGGACCGTGCCCACGTCCTCCAGCTCCGGCCACAAGACCTCGAACTCCCGGATCCCCAGCTCCTCGAGCCGGGCGAGGACCTCCTCGGTGAGGGGCTTTCCCGCCTCGACCAGGAGCTCTCCCGTGGACGGATCCGCGACGTCGGCCGCGGCGTGCGCTCCCTGGAGCTCGCCCGCCTCGACGGGGATCCACTCCACCCCCGCCGCGCGGAGCCGCTCGATCTGATCGCCCCCGATCGGTCGGCCCTTGCGGGCGATCTCCTCCCCCGTCGAAGGATCCGCCACCGTGGAACGCGGGCGGCGCCCCTCGAGGGCGGCCCCCACCGGCAGCGAGTACTCCCGGTCGCCTTCCGACCGCACGACGGCGCGGTGGCGGCGGTAGAAGGCGCGCAGGATCGAGGCATCGTCACCGAGGCCGAGGGCCCGCAGGAACACGGTCACCGGGAACTTCCTCTTCCGGTCGATCCGGACGTAGAGGACGTTCTTGGGATCCACCTCGAACTCCACCCAAGAGCCGCGGTACGGGATCACCTTGGCCACGAACAGCGTCTTGGTGGCGTCGGCCTGGAAGAAGACGCCGGGGCTGCGGTGCAGCTGGCTGACGATCACCCGCTCGGTGCCGTTGACGATGAAGGTGCCGTTGTCCGTCAGCATGGGGATCTCGCCGAAGTAGACCTCCTGCTCCTTGATGTCGCGGATGCTGCTCGTCCCCGTGTCCGGATCCTTGTCGTAGACGACCAGCTGGATGGTGACCTTCAGGGGAACCGTGTAGGTCTGACCCCGCTCCTGGCACTCCTTGACGTCGTACTTGAACTTGAGTCCGATCGGGTCCCCGCACCGGTCGCACTCGCGCGGCTCGACCGGCGTGAGGTTGCCGCACCGCTCGCAGACCACCTCGCGGCTGCGGCCGTCGGCCACGATGAAGCGGTGGCCGCAGGAGCGGCACGTGTTCCGGAGCTGCTCGATCCCCTGCAGCTCGCCGCACTTGCACTCCCAGCTTCCGATCGTGTACTCGACGAACTCGAGGGAGCACGTCTGCCGGAAGTCCTGGATGGGGAACACGGAGCGGAAGACGGCCTGCAGCCCCTCGTTGCGCCGGTCCGCGGGCGCGGTTCGGAGCTGGAGGAAGCGCTCGTAGGAGCGCTTCTGGACCTCGATCAGGTTCGGAATGGGGATCGCCGTTCGGATCCTGGAAACGTCGGCGCGGCGGGATGCCGCGGCGTCGGGGGTCTCGCGCATGTGGCCTCGCACCTCCGGTGGCGGCCCGGTCAGGGCCGCCGTCCTCGCGGCCGCCCTCCCGCGGGAGGGCGGGACGCTGTCGTCTCAGGCGGGGCCCTCCGCGGGCGGGCGCCCGCGGCCGGCACCGCCGTCCATCCGCCGTCCGAGCGCGGCGGGATCAGCGGATCTCTACCTTCGCTCCTTCCGCCTCGAACCTCTTCCGGATGGTCTCGGCCTCTTCCTTGGACACCCCTTCCTTCACCGGCTTCGGGGCGCCGTCCACCAGGTCCTTCGCCTCCTTCAGGCCGAGATTGGTCACCTCGCGGACGACCTTGATCACGTTGATCTTCTTCTCGCCCACCTCTTTCAGGATCACGTCGAACTCCGTCTTCTCCTCCACCGGTGCGGCGCCTGCAGCCGGGGCCGCCGCGCCTGCGGCCGCTACCGCCACGGGCGCGGCGGCCGACACGCCCCACTTCTCCTCGAGTAGCTTGACGAGCTGCGCCGCCTCCATCACGGTCAGCGAGCTCAACGTCTCGGCGATGTTCTGAAGGTCAGCCATGTTCTGGAATCCTCCGTTCGCGGGCGGCCCGCCGGGCCGCTCCGGGTTTGCTCCTCCCGTCCAAGTTCGACACGCAGGACAAGACCTCCCCGGCGCCGCGGTGCTCCCCGCCTCAGCCCTCCCGGGGTCCCTCGCTCTCCCGCCGCG
>JBBIHW010000096.1:0-9947 GCA_037446795.1 Acidobacteriota bacterium | reverse complement strand
CGGAAGGCCGGCCGGCAGGCTGGATCGCCCTCGCGGACGAGACCCGCCGCGGGGCGCCGGATGCCATCCGCGCCCTGCGGGCGCTCGGCGTCGAGCGCGTGGTCCTGCTCACGGGCGATCGGGAGGAGGCGGCGGTGCGAGCCGGGCGCGAGGCGGGAGTGGACGAGGTCCACGCGCGCCTGCTTCCGGAAGACAAGGTCCGGGTCGTGGCCGAGCTGCGGGGGCGCCACGGGCGGGTCGCCATGATCGGGGACGGGATCAACGACGCTCCGGCCATGGCGGAGGCCGACGTCGGCATCGCGATGGGTGCCGCAGGATCCGACGCGGCGATCGAGGCCTCGGACGTCGCCCTCATGTCGGACGACCTGGGCAAGCTGCCCTGGCTCGTCGCCCACTCGAGGCGGACGCTCGCAGTCGTGCGGCAGAACATCGCGTTCTCGCTGGGCGTGAAGGCGTTCTTCTTCGCGCTCGCCCTCGCCGGGGCCGCGTCGCTGTGGGCCGCCGTCGCCGCCGACATGGGCGCCTCGCTCCTCGTCGTCCTCAATGGCCTGCGCCTGCTCGGGGGCGGGAAGGCCGCCGCGAGTCGTCTCGCGGAAGCGCGCTGACGGCCGGGCCGCCTATCCGCCAGGAGACGCCGCTCCCTCGGCGGATCCCGAAGCCAGCCTGCGGCCGAGCAGCGGCAGGAGCCCTCCCCACGTGTCCGGGTCCACCGCGAGCAGGCTCGCCAGGTAGAGCCCCACCTCCTCGGCAGGGAAGGTCTCGAACAGCCGATCCACGGCCGCTTCGAGGACCGCTGTGGCCGGCGGCTCGAGGCGGTGGTCCTCGCGGATCAGGCCGTCGTCGTGAGGGATGCCGAGCGCGTCGAGGAAGGCGGCCAGCATGCGGCTGCGCGCTGCGAGGTGGAGGGCGATGAGCAGGGAGGCGGCCAGCGTGTCGTCGGGTCTCGCGGCGCGGGAGAGGTACTGGACCCGCTGCTCGACGGGGAGCCTTCGCACCGCGGACTCGCGAAAGCGCAGCGCGCGCGCGATGGCCAGGTCGGCATCCGCGCGGCCCGCGTCGCCGGCTCTCGAGGCCCTCGCGTAGAGGGCGCGCGCGGCCGCCGTGCGGGTGCCCCGGTCGAGCACGGCCCAGAGGCGGGACGGCGTGAGCGAGTCGAGCGGGAGCGAATCGAGCGAAGCCATGGTCGGAGCAGCCCTCCGTGGTCGAGTCCTGCGCGGGCAGTCTAACGAGGCCCCGCCTCCGACCGCCAGGAACCGGGACGTTCTCGTGGCCGCCATGGATGCGCAGGCGCGCAGGTCGCCCGACCGTAGCGCGACAGAGGCGGCCTGGAGCCGGGCCCCCCACCTGCCGTCGTGGCTCCACGGCCTCGTGCACGGCGCCGCGACGGTTTCGGCGTATCCTTCCGGCCGATCCGTGGAGAGGTCGGGGCCGCCGCTCGGCTCCGAGGAGGGAACGTGAGAGCGAGGCATGGGCGGGCAACGAGGCTCGGCGCGAGCCTTCTGATCGCGGTTGCCGTCGCGTCCGCCGGAGGCTGCGCATGGGAGAGGAGTCGCACGGCTTCGCCTCGCCTCGACAACGACCGGCAGACACGCTTTCCGAACCGGTGGTTCGTCCAGCAGCGCATGTCGGGCGGTGGGGCGATCCCGCCCGCAGCTCGGAGGCTCGCCCTCGAGGCGGCCGCGGAAGAGGGCATCCTCCGGAACGCGCCGGGAAGCTGGGCCAGTGCCGGGCCGAGGAACATCGGGGGCCGGGTCACGGCGATCGCGGTGGATCCCAACTCGGCGAGCCACGTATGGGTCGCCACGGCGGACGGTGGCGTGTGGGAGACCACGGACGGAGGCACGAACTGGACGCCCCGGTTCGACGGGCAGACGACGCTCTCCATCGGCTCGGTCGCGACCCACCCGACCGATTCCAACGTCGTGTACGTGGGGACGGGAGAGGACAACGGAGGTGGCTTCTCCTACGACGGCGACGGCGTCTTCAAGACGACGGACGGCGGGGTCACGTGGACCCATCTGGGACTCTCCGAGGTCCGCCGCATCGGGCGGATCGCGGTGGACCCCGGCAGCCCGGATCGGGTCTTCGTGGCCGCGGGCGGCAACTGGTTCCAGAAGGACCCGCATCGCGGCATCTACCGCTCGACGGACGGCGGCCAGACGTGGGAGAAGGTCCTATTCGTCGCGGACGACGCGGGCGGCGTTGACGTCGCGATCGACCCGAGCAACACGAGCCGCGTCTACGCCGCCATCTGGCAACGGCAGAGCGAGGGGAGCACCTGGTACATCGGCGGCACGAACAGCGGCATCTGGCGCTCGCTGGACAGCGGCACCACGTGGTCCAAGCTGACCGCGGGCCTTCCTTCCACCGCGGGCCGGATCGGCCTCCGGATCGCGAAGTCGAATCCCTCGATCGTGTACGCGGTGATCATCACGACGTCCGGGACACTCGCCGGAATCTACCGCACGACCAACGGCGGCGACTCCTGGACGAAGGTGAGCGGCCCCACCGTGCCCGCCTTCTTCAGCTCGTACAGCTACTACTTCGGCAACATCCGTGTGGATCCGTCCAACCCCAACACGGTCTACGCCCTCGACGTCAGCCTCCTGAGGTCCACCAACGGCGGGCAGAGCTTCTCCCCGATCGCCTTCAGCGTTCACGTGGACTGGCACGACCTCGTGCTGCTGTCCTCGACGGGGACGTTCTACGGAGGGACCGACGGCGGCTTCTACCGCAGCCCGAACGGCGGAACGAGCTGGACCCACTCGGTGACGCTGCCCATCACGCAGTTCTACGACCTCGGAATAGACCGCGGCCTTCCCGAGCGGCGGTTCGCGGGAGCCCAGGACAACGGGATGCTGCGGACGACGACGGGCGGCCCCGACAACTGGACCGACCGCACCGGCGGCGACGGCCTCCAGGTCGAGGTGGATCCTACCGACGGCAGCAAGGTGTACGCGGAGACCCAGTACGGAGCGATCCAGCGCTCGACGGACGGCGGGGACAGCTTCGCGCCGGCCACCAGCGGCATAGACCCCGCCGACCGCACGAACTGGAACACGCCGATCGCCCTCGATCCGGTTTCCCCGACGACGCTCTACACGGGGACCTACCGCGTCTACCGCTCGACCGACTCCGCCCAGAGCTGGAGCCCCATCAGCGGGGACCTCACCAACGGCCCGGCGTTCGGGGAGGATGTGAGCCAGGACCCGCGGTGGCTCGATCGGGAAGGGGGCGGCAGGAACCACCTCGAGAACCTGATCGCGGGGACCATCACCGTCGTCGCCGTCTCCCCGGTGGACACCGACGTGCTGTGGGCGGGGACCGACGACGGGAACGTGTGGGTGTCGAGCGACGGGGGAACGGCCTGGACGCAGGTGAACCCGCCGGGGCTCGCCTACTGGGTCACCGACATCGCCCCCGATCCCTTCGACGCGCAGGTGGCCTACCTGACCGTGACCGGCTACCGGACCGGGGACAGGCTCCCGTACCTGCGCGTGACGCGCGATCTGGGCCGGACGTGGCAGGACCTGAGCGCGGGCCTCCCGCAAGTCCCCCTCAACGCGGTCCTGCCCGACAGCGAGTGGCGGGGGAGGATCTTCGTCGGGAGCGACGTCGGGGTTCACGTGAGCGACGACGGCGGAGCGACCTGGTCGGTCCTCCGGGGCGGGATGCCGGTCGTCGTCGTCATGGACCTCTACCGGCACGACCCCTCGCTCACCCTCTACGCGGCGACCCACGGGCGGGGGATGTACACCTATGACCTGAACCAGCTCGGGCCCGCGGACGGCGACGGCGAGGGCGTGGACAACAACTCCGACTGCGCCCTGGCGGACCCGGGCGCCTTCGCGCCGCCGGGGGAGGCCGGTCCGCTTGCGGCCGACAAGGGAGACGGCGGAGCCGCGGTCCTGTCCTGGCCGAGCCAGGCGGGCAGCGCGGGCAGCGGGACCGTCTACGACGTGGCGAGGGGGCTGCTGTCGGGCCTTCCGGTCTCGGGGACGGCGTCGGCGACCGGGCTCGCGTGCGGGCTGGCCGCGACGACGGTGACCGATCCGACGCTGCCCGCGGCAGACACCGGCTTCTACTATCTCGTCCGGGCCCGCAACGCCTGCGGCCCGGGCAGCTGGGGGGAGGACAGCGCGGGCACCCCGCGCTCCACGGCGGCCTGCCCGTAGGCCGCCTCGCGGGACTATTCCGCGCGGAGGGCCTCGATCGGGTCGAGCGAAGCGGCACGGCGGGCCGGGAGCGCGCCGCTCGCGATCCCGACGAGGAGGCTCACGCCGAGCGCTGCGAGGACGAAGCTGGCCGGGGTCTCCATCGGGAGCCCCGGCAGCGCCCAGGCCAGCAGCCGCGCGAGTGCGATCCCCGTGACGATCCCGACCGCGCCGCCCGCGACGGACAGCAGCGCCGCCTCGACGAGGAAGAGGGCGAGGATGTCGGCCGGCCTCGCCCCGACCGCCTTCGCCAGGCCGATTTCCGCCGTTCGCTCGTTCACGGAGATCCACATCATGGTGAGGATCCCGATGGCGCCCACGAGCAGCGAGATCCCACCCATGCCGCCCACCGACACGCTCACGATGTCGAAGATCCTCCCGAGGACGTCGAGCATCTCCTTCTGGGTGATGATCGTGAAGTCCTCCTCTCCGCCGTGCCGCTCGATCATCGTCCGGCGGATCGCCTCCACGACGCGGTCGGCCTCCCACGCGTCGGAGAACAGGACGTCGATCTCCACGAGGTCGTCGCGGTTGAACAGGCGCTGCGCCGCGGCGACGGGGATGAAGACCGTGTCGTCCAGGTCGAAGTTGAGGAAGCGGCCCTTGGGTTCCATGACTCCGATGGCGAGGAACCTCTGGCCGCCGATCCGGACGTGCTCGCCGAGAGCGCTGGCCTCGCCGAACAGCTCCCGTTTCAGGCGGGTGCCGAGGACCGCGACGGGTGCAGCGCGCCGGGGGTCGCCCGCAGGGAGGAACCGCCCGTGCCGCACGCCGAACTTCCACACCCGGGGGACCTCGGAGTTCACCCCGTAGACCATCACGCTCCGGCCGCGCTCGCCTGCCTCGACGCGAGCCGTGCCTAGGGCGAGCGGGACCACCGCTTCCACCCCCGGCAGGCGCCGCAGGGAGTCGAGGTCGTCGAGCGTGAGCTTGCGCACCGTGCCGGTGAAGGCCCCGGGGACTCCGGTGGTGCGGAGCTTGCCCGGCTGCACCGCGATCAGGTTGGTCCCGAACTGGGTGAACTGCCGGACGATGTACTCGCGCGCGCCCTGGCCGATCGAGGTGAGAAGGATCACCGCCGCGATGCCGATCACGATGCCGAGGACGTTGAGGCTCGACCGCAGCCGGTAGGAGAGAAGACTCCCCGCGGCGAGGCGCAGCAGCTCCCGCCCACTCA
Source organism: Acidobacteriota bacterium (assembly GCA_037446795.1). Lineage (GTDB taxonomy): Bacteria > Acidobacteriota > Polarisedimenticolia > Polarisedimenticolales > JBBIHW01 > JBBIHW01. The sequence goes on along the minus strand of JBBIHW010000096.1, from coordinate 4,556 downwards.
CGCTCAGCGCCTCCCGAGAGCCGCGACCGGGTCGAGCCGGGACGCCCGATGGGCCGGGAGGGATCCGAAAGCCAGTCCGACGGCGAACGAGAGCGCGATCGCGCCCGCGACGGCCCAGGCCGGCGGCTCCGCCGGGAAGACGGGGTAGAGGGCGACGAGCGCCCGGTCGCCGAGCCAGCCCGCGGCGAGGCCGAGGAGCCCTCCCGCCGCCGACAGGATCGTGGCCTCGGCGAGGAAGGCCGCGAGCACCTGGCCGCGCCCGGCGCCCACCGCCTTGAGGAGGCCGATCTCCGGCACCCGCTCGGACACCGACACGAGCATCACGTTCATGATCCCGATCCCGGCCACCGAGAGGCTGATCGCCGCGATTCCCCCGAGCGCCGCGGTGAGCACGCCCAGGATGTTCCCGAAGGTTTCGAGCAAGGCGTCCTGGGTGAACACGGTGACATCCTCCTCGCCGTGCCGCTCGGCGAGGACCTCGAGGGCGCGCCGGCGCGCCTCTGCGATCTCGTCGTGGCTGCGCACCTCGACCAGGATCCGGAACAGCGACCTCTGGTCGAACATGCCCATCGCGGCCTCGACCGGAACGTGGATCATCTCGTCGAGGTCGGCGCCCAGGCTCGTCCCGCGCGGCGCCATCACGCCGATGACCCGGTAGCGCTCCCCGCCGACGCGCAGGAACGCTCCGAGCGGGTTGTCGTGCGGGAAGAGGTCCCTCGCGACCTTGACGCCGAGGACGCACACGCGCTGCGCCCGTACCTGCTCCCCCTGCTCGAGGTAGCGGCCCGACAGCATCCGGAACCTCCGGATCTCCTTCATGCCGCGGGTCGTGCCCGCCACCGTCACCTCCCGGGAGCGCCCGCCGACGCTCGCGGTTGCGGTGCCGACGGCGAGCGGGGCGACCCGCCGGATCTGGGCCACCCGGCGCTCGAGGGCGTCGGCGTCCTCGACGGTGAGGTCGCGCGGGACGCCGCCGACGATCGGTCCGCCCGTGGTCTCGGTCTTGCCCGGGATCACGATGAGCAAGTTCGAGCCGAGGGAGGCGAACTCCCCGGTGACGTAGAGGCGCGCCCCCTCGCCGAGGCTCGTCAGCAGGATGACCGAGCCGACGCCGATGGCCACGCCGAGCAGCGAGAGAGCGGACCTGAGGCGGTGGCCCCGGAGCGCGCGCGCCGAGAATCGGAGGAGGTCCGCGACCTTCACGTCCGCCTCTCGATCTGCTCGGCGACGGCGCCGTCGAGCAGCCGCACGCGCCGGCGGGCGCGCGCGGCCAGGGACGGGTCGTGGGTCACCACGATGAGCGTGAGTCCTTCCGCGTTCATCCTCTCGAGCAGCGCGAACACCTCGGCGCCCGAGGCGCGGTCGAGGTTGCCCGTCGGCTCGTCGGCGAGGAGGATCGAGGGCCTCATCACCACGGCGCGGGCGATGGCCACGCGCTGGCGCTCGCCGCCCGAGAGCTGGTCGGGTCTGTGGTCGGCCCGGTCGAGAAGGCCCACCGCGGACAGGGCCCTCTCGGCGCGCGCGCGCCGCTCGTGCCGGCCGATGCCGGCGAACACCATCGGCAGCTCCGTGTTCTCGAAGGCCGTCAGGCGGGCTACCAGGTGGAACGACTGGAAGACGAACCCGATCCGGTGGCGGCGGATTTCGGTGAGGGCCGACTCCTCGAGCCCGCCCACGTCCTCGCCGTCGAGCCGGTAGGAGCCCGAGGTCGGCCGGTCGAGGCACCCGATGATGTGCAGCAGCGTGGACTTGCCCGAGCCCGAGGGGCCCATGACGGCCACGTAGTCGCCCGCCGCGATCGAGAGGTTCACGCCCCGCAGGGCGTGGACCTGACGGCCCCCGAGCTCGTAGACGCGGCTCACGTCGCGCAGCTCGATCATGGCCGCGGCGCCCCCCGTTGCGCGTGCCCGTGCTCGAGCCCGATCACGAAACCGCTGGCCATGAACCGCAGGGGGTCGTGGCTCGTCTCGATCGCGAGCCGCGCGCCCGGCGACGACACGTGGTTGTCTCCGGCCTCCGCCAGCATCGTGCCGGTCGCGTCGTCCTCGACGCCGTGTCCCGGGCCACCGTCGCGATGCCAGGACGAAGCCGCGCCGCATGGCAAGAGACCTCCTTTGGCGGCCCGCATGGTCCGCCAGTGTAGCGGCCGGGCGTCTCGCGGACTAGGCGGTCAGCGTGTGCCCCTCGCCTCGCATTCGGCCGAGCGCCCGCTCGACGGGGTCAACGTGGAGGTCGAGAAGGGCGCGGCCGTTTCCGCCTCCCATGTGCTGCCGGATCAGGGTCTTCGAAGGAGTCGGCCCCGGGCGGTGCGACGCGTCGGGTGCGCCTCGAGCGAGCAGCTCGCTCGGCAGGAGATTCCCTTCGACCGTTTCGCCCGGGACGACGGCATTCCTGTCGTGCACCTCGAGAGAAGGCTGGGATCGGGTACGAGGCTCTGGATAAGGGGGTTTCTGTCCTGCAAGCGGCCGGTGCGGCCGCAAAGGATCTGCGAGCGGCCCGGCCCCTCCTCCGGCGCTGGCCGAGCCGACCGCCCATGCCATTCACCCCGGCGGACCTGCGCGCGGGCGACGTCGAACGCTCATACGGCATCTTGCCGGCTCATCCGGCGAATCCCGATAGACCGCCAGTCGCTGCGCTTCCGGATGCGGATCTCGAGCAGGAAAAGTCCCGCAGCCTCCAGGCGGCGGGCGAGCCGTTGACAGGCGCATTCGACCACGAGCTCTTGCCTGGCTTCGTCCTTCGCTCCGCGCTCCCGCTCGGGGTACGACCCCGCGAACAATCGGTCTGCACGATGGTACAGAGGAGGCGGCGACGGTCGCCTGGAACGCGGCCGAGGCGTCGATCGAGTCCATGGAGGAGTTGGCAGGACGAAACACCGTCGTGCGCAGCTTTCTCCTGCAGTCAGGTGAGTCGCGAATCCCGCCGACATCGTCTGTGCTCGCACCGCGACGGATCGCCTCCCCGACAAGAACCCGAGCGTGGGGACCGCCACCGGCCTGCTGTGCGGGAGCACCGGCTCGAAACCGGTCGAGGAGGCGGACGGACGCCGCGTCGTCCGCTGGTCCCGCGTGCTGGAGGCGCGGCGCCCGCCCGCTCGCGGCCGCCCGCATTCCCCCTCAGGATCGGGACTGCGACTTCGACAGCTTCGTCACCCACTTTTGCCGCGAGCAGCCGGCCCGAGGCCAGCTGCGTTCCGGGTGCATCGGCTCGGATCGGGCAGAGACCCTGCTATACTCCTGCGGGCCAACGATTCAGGAGGAGAGATGACATGAGACGAGACCTGCTGCTGGTCGCTGGCCTGCTCGGCCTGGCCACCGTGTGTCGCGTTGGCCGCGCAGACCCCCACGAGAAGACCACCCTCACGTTCGTTTGGCACGCAGGCGACCGGGCGGAGCTGTTCCAGAAGATTGCCCGGCAGTACACCGCAGAAACCGGCGTCGAGATCAAGGCCATCCTGCCGCCGATGACCGCCGAGTGGTATCGCCGCATCGCAGACGAGTTCGCCAGGAAGGGTTCGGCGTTCGACCTGTGCATGTTCGACAGCCAGAACATGTCGGAGTTCGCCTCGCAAGGACATGTCCTCCGGCTGAACGACTGGCTGGAAGCGAGCAAGAAAATCAGCGCGGCTGATTTTGATCCGGCGGCCTTGCGCCGGTACGCGGAGTACCCGGAGGATTCCGGCAACATCTAGGCGCTGCCGGTCAACCAGGACTGCGTAGGGCTGGTGTACCGGCGAGATTTGTTCGAGGATCGGGAACAGAGGGCCGCGTTCAGGGAAAAGTACGGCTACGAGCTCGCCGTGCCAATCACGTACGAGCAGCTGCGCGACATGGCGGAGTTTTTCACGCGGCCCGAGCAGAATCTGTATGGCCTCGCGACGTACGGAAGTGAGGACTACGACGGATGCACCTCGGCGTTCAACAACATCCTGTGGTCGTTCGGCGGATCCGTCCCGAGTTCCGTGGAAAAAGAAAATGGCGTAGCCTCCTGCTGATGAAATGAAGCAAACCGCCCTGCGGGGCGAAGGAGGGCTACGCCGTGAAGAAGGGTACCACGACCGAGGCGAACGTCATCCAGTTCCGCCAGGACATCCAGTTGAAGCTCCGGGGCCGGGTCCTGGAGGCGATCGAGACCGTGCTCGAGGAGGAGCTCACCGAGGCGCTGGGCTGTGCGTCCCACGAGCGCTGTGAGGGGCGCCGCGGCTACCGCAACGGCGCCGAACGACGGGTGTTGACCACCGAGGTCGGTACGCGGGAGGTGAGGGTGCCTCGCGGCCGACTGCACCGGGAGGACGGGACGACCGCGAGGTTCCGCAGCGAGGTCCTGCCCCGCTACGCCCGTCGCACCCGGGCCATCGCCGGGTCGTCAGCGTTCCGGTCCTCGCGGTGCTCGGCGTCGCGGAGGACGGCACCAAGGTCTTGATCTCGTTGAGGCTGGCGGCCAGCGAGGCGACCAGCCAGTGGGGCGGTGTCGTGGAAGACCTGCAGGGGCGCGGGTTGGCCGCTCCGCTGGCGTTGGTCGTGGACGGCCACGCCGGGCTGCGCAAGGCTCTGGCG
>JBBIHW010000095.1:0-10062 GCA_037446795.1 Acidobacteriota bacterium | reverse complement strand
GTGCAACCTTGCCAAGGTTGAAGTCGCGGGTTCGAATCCCGTTTCCCGCTCCATTTTTTTTGAGGCGGCATAGCCAAGTGGTAAGGCAACGGTCTGCAAAACCGTTATTCACCGGTTCGAATCCGGTCGCCGCCTCCACCGCCTCGATCCCCGACCCCCGCGACCCCCGCGACCCGTGGGGTTTGACGCCCGCCCGCGCCCCAGCTAGGCTGGGTGGTGCGGGCCGGGCGCCTCTGTGGGGAGGTCGACATGAGAAAGAGCTGGCTTCGCCTCGGGACCGCGATCCTCGCCCTCGCGACGCTCTCCCATTGCAGCTCGAGCCCGCTCGCCCCGGCCGGGAGCGTGCGCGTTTTTCTTACCGATGCCCCGCTCGATCTGGCGGGCGTGACGGCCGTGAACGTGACCCTCTCGCAGGTCGTGCTCTTCCCCGCTGGCGACGGGGAGGACGCGATCGTGATGGACTTCGCAGGCCACCCGGGGCCCGTCACGATCAACCTCCTCGACTTCCAGGACGGCCGCGCCACCCTGATCGCGCAGGCCGAGGCCACGCCCGGCTACTACGCGAAGGTCCGCCTGGTCGTGTCTTGGGCGGAGCTGGTGCGCGACGAGGACGGCGATCCGGTCACGCCCGATACCGTGGCCGCGATCTTCGTTCCGTCGGACAAGGTGGACGTGCCGCGACCGTTCACGCTGTCGGAGGGCGAGGGGCTGGACCTGACCCTCGACTTCGATGCGCGCCTCTCCGTGCAGGTGAACGAGACGCCGGGAGGGCCGGAGTTCATCCTGCGGCCCGTGATCACGCCGGTGTCCGCCGTCTCCCGCTGAGGTTCTCTCCGGACGCGTCGCCGGTTGCGGCGGGCGCTAGAATCCCGCCCGCGTTCGCGCCGTGGGAGGCTGTCCGGAGGAACCCGATGTTCGAGCGCAGGTCGCGGCGCCGGGAAGGCCCGCTGCTGTCCGACCGGGTCCTCGCGAGCGGCTGCCGGCGCGTCGCGATCCTCGGGCTTCACCCAGGAGCGGGGGCGCGAACGGTCCTCGAGTCCCTCGTCCTGTCGCTGCGAGGCAAGCTCTGTCCCCTCGGCCTGACCTCGGCCCCGCGCGTTCCCCTCGAGCCGGACGAGTCGGGCCGGACGGACCTCACGCGGGTGGCGGCGCCCGCCGGAACGCTCGTCGCGACGGCCGCCGCGCCCGCCGATCCCGGGCAGAGGGCGCTCGCAGTGGTCGAGAGGACCGGCTGCTCGACGCAGCTGGGGGAGGTTTCCGTCTACCGCGCGGTGGAGGAGACGGAGGTTCTCCTGTACGGCCCCGCGGATCCGGAGGCGATGAAGTCGGTCGCGGAGAGACTTTCCGCGCTCGGCGCCGAGCTCGTCCTCGTCGAGGGGGGCTTCGAGCGGCGGGCGTTCGCGGCTCCCGGCGTGGCGGACGGCGTCGTGCTCGTCGTGGGCGCCGGCTACTCGGCCTCGCCCGCCCGCTCCGCCGCCGCCGCGCGCTACGTGGTCGAGACCTTCCGCGTACCCCCGTGCGGGGAGGGCGCGCGAGCGGCCTGGCAGGAGACCGCTTCGAGGGGCGCGGTGGTGCTTCTCGGCCGCCATGGCAAGCCGGCCGGCGTGCTCCCACCGGGCCTCGACAACCCGGTGCCGGCGCTGCGGGACGCAGGCGGCGAGCCCGTGGGAGCCATCGTCCTGCCTCACGGGCTCGACGACGAGTTCCTGGTCCCCCTCGTGCGATCGAGCTTGCGGTGTGCCCTGGTGGTGCGCGATGCGACCCGCATCCACGTCTCGCCCGTCTACTTCAAGGCGTGGCTGAAGAGTCGCGGCAGCATCCAGGTGGTCCGCCCGCTGCGGCTGATCGCGGTCGCCACCAACCCGACCAACGCCGCCGGCCCGGACGCGGACCCCGAGGGCTTCCGCGCCGTCGTGGCTCGGGCCCTCCCCGACCTCCCCGTGCACGACGTCGCGCTCGAGACCGGGCGGACCCACGCCAAGCGGCCGTGGCGGCTCTGGGAGTAGCGGTTCGAGGGGGCGAACCTGCCGCCTGTGGTCGCGCCCGCGCCCCGAACCGGCCAGACGGGGCAGCCGGGATTCTGCCCGAGCGAGCTTGACCGCACGCTCTCTCGCGCATAGGCTCGTGGCGATCGGGGCGGGCGCAGGCTCCAACCGCCGCCGGGCCCGACGGTGGAGCAGGCAGCCCCGGCAGAGGGGGGCCGGGGGCGTCGTCCCCCGGTGGGTCGAGACACAAGAAAAAAAGTCCCCTGAGCGGCGGGAGGCGGTTCGAGACGGGCCGTTTCGCGGTCAGGGAGGAGGATGGGGGCGACCACGCGATCGCCGAGTCGGGTGGCTCCGCACGAGGCCGGTCGGGGCGGTTCGGACCGAGCCGCGCGGGGGACCAGGAACGACCAGGTGCGGGCGCCGGTGGCGCGAGGATCCTGGTGGAGGGAGCTCGCCGGCCGGGTCGGTCTCGTCGTCGCGGGCGTGGCGGTCGCGTTCGCGATCGTCGAGCTGTCGCTGCGGCTGTTCGCGCCGATCCCGCACTCGATGGAGCTCGACTACGTCACGGACGGGCACCTCGGAGCCAGGCTCAGGCCCGACCGGGTCTACCGGAATTCCGCCGGTGGCACGGTCACGGTCAACAACCTCGGCTACCGCGGCAGTCGCGCGATCTCCTACGAGAAGCCGCCTGGCGTCTTTCGGATCGTCGTTCTCGGCGGATCGTCCACGTTCTCCTTCGACACGAGCGACGACGGGATCTGGACCGCCCTGCTCGAGGACAAGCTCCGAAGGGCCTTCGGCCCGCACGTGGAGGTCGTCCACGCGGCCATCCCGGGACAGAGCGCCTTCGAAGCCAAGATCCACTATCTCTACCGCATCCAGGGCATGTCCCCGGACGTCGTCGCGGTGTGCGCGATCTGGAACGGGATGAAGTACTTCCGGGCGGTCGAGTCCGGCGGGCCCCTCCGGAAGGGGGTCCGGTCCGCCCACCGGCTCGAACGGTTCCTGAAGCACTTCGAGCTCGCCTGGCGTCTCCGGCACTTCCACAACACTTACGTCAAGCCGCGCTGGCGGGAGAACGTGTACGGGGAGTCGCTGACCGCGCCCGCGAGCGTCGTCCCGCGGGGCGGGCGCGCTCACCGGTGGGAACGCCGGAACTACGAGGACCTGGCCGTGCTGTTGCGGAAGGACGGGGCGCTGCCTGTGTTCGTGAGCGAGCCCGGGCTCGCCTCCCGGGACAACTACCGCGATCCGAAGATTCGCGCCGTGGTTCACGCGGAGATGGTCGGCCTCGGCTTCTCGCAGATCGTCGAGCAGTGGGAGGCCGTGACCTCCCTCATCCGCGACGTCGCCGCCGAGCACGACGCGGTGTTCATTGACGCCTACGGCGCCCTGCCCCACACGCTCGACGTGTTCACGGACCACGTCCACCTCACCGACCGGGGCAACGCCCTCATGGCGGAGGTCGTGTACGCCCATCTCGCGGCCGACCCCCGCTTCAGGACCCCCGCGGCCTACCCGCGCCGGTCGCCGCCGGCTCCCGCCGAGGAGGCGGCCGGTCCCTCGGACCCGTCCCGCGCGTCGTAGGAGCTGCCGCCGGGAAACGGACGGTCGCCCTCCCGCGCGCGGTGTGTTCGGCGGCTCGCGGCACCGTCCCCTGCGATTCTCGGCGGCCGTGCTCGCACCTGCCGCCGAGGCGCGCGGCCCGTGACGATCGGGTAAATCCGTCCACGATCTCTTGCAAATCCGATACGGCAGCGCGTGGCTCCGAAAAGGTAATCGGGTCTCTGTCAGTAGTTAGCGCGCGCACGGGCGCGGCACGGGCTTCGCTGTAGCGCGGCCTCGTGGATCTCCGAACCAGGAGGAGCCAGCCCGTGAGCGCCCACAGCCCCTTCACGCGCACCGCGTGGGCCGGAATCGCCCTCGCCCTTCTTCTCGTCGCCGCGGCCTCGTCCGCCCGGGCCGGAACGATCTCGATCGCGTGGGATCCGGTCACCGACGAGGACCTCGCCGGCTACCGCGTCTACTACGGAACCAGCCCCGGCAACTACTCCCAGAGCGTGGACGTGGGCAACGTGCTCGAGACGACGCTCACCGGCCTGTCCGACTGCACGAACTGGTACGTCGCGGTCAAGGCGTACGACGCCGCGGGGAACCTGAGCGAGAGCTACTCGAACGAGGTGTCCGGCTGGCCGCGGCCTGTGGTGAGCTCGACGAGCCCCTCGTCGGCCGAGCAGGGGCGGACCCTCGACGTGGTCGTCCAGGGATCGAACTTCCAGGCCGGGGCCACGGTGAAGTTCCTCGCGGCAGGCATCGCCGTGAACTCGGTGACGGTCAACAGCTGCTCGCGGATCACCGCCAACGTGACGGTGGGCGGATCGGCGACCGTCGGCGCCGGGGACATCGAGGTCACGAACCCCGACCTGGTGTACGGCGCGGGCATCGGCGTGTTCACGGTGAGCCAGGCCGTCGCCCCCACCGTCTCCTCCACCGACCCGGCCGACGGGGCCACGGGCGTGAGCACGTCCGTGCGACCCACCGTGACGTTCAGCGAGGCCATGCTCGCCTCGTCCATCACGTCCACCACGGTGAAGCTGCTCGACCCGCAGGGCAACCCGGTGGCGCAGGCCTCGGGCTCGCCCTCCCTCTCCGCGGACGGTCGCACCGCGACGATCAGCCCGGCCGCGGAGCTCGCGGCGGATCGGACCTACAAGATCCAGGTCGTCGGCGGCTCGACCGGCGTCCGCGATCTTGCGAACAATCCGATGGCGTCCACCTACACCCACGCCACCGGCTTCCGGACCGCCGCCGACACGGCAGCGCCGGTCATCTCCGCGGTTTCGGCCACCGAGGTGGGCCCGACGACCGCCCGGATCACGTGGACGACGGACGAGGCGTCCGACAGCCAGGTCTTCTACCGCAAGGCCGGGCAGACCGCCTATCAGCAGACGGACGTGGACCCGGCCACGGTGACGTCGCACTCGGTGGCGCTCGCCGGGCTCGAACCCGCGACCACGTACGAGTACCACGTGCGGAGCGCGGACGCGGCGGGCAACGCGTCCACCTCCTCGCCCGACAAGACGTTCGTCACGTCGGTATCGAGCTTCGCGTACCTGCGGTTCGAGGCCGAGGCGGGCGACCTGGCGCCGCCGGTGCGCTCGACGAGCGGCCCGGCCGCGTTCGGCGGAGGCTGGATTGACACGCCGTCGGGTTCGTGACGGGCAGGATCGCCATCACGACGCCGACCGGCTCCGCCACGGCGCCATCCGGGACGGCGACGTTCGGCTTCTACATCCCGTACGCGGGGACCTGGAAGGTCTGGGTCCGCCTGTACGGCGGGTCCTCTTCGAGTGACTCCTGGTTCGAGTCGGTGGACGGGGCGGCCCGCCACGCGATCTCCCCATCCCGGACGGGCGTCTGGACGTGGACCGCGGCGCGGTCCTACCCGCTGACGGCCGGCCTCCACACGCTCGAGCTCGGCGGCGGCGAGGCCCAGGCGAGGGCCGATCGCATCCTCGTCACCGACGACCCGTCCTTCGTACCGACCGAGCAGGCGGTCGGGGACCTGACCCCGCCCGCGCCCGTGACCTCCTTCGCGGCGACGCCGGGCAACCGGCAGGTGGCGTTGCAGTGGACCAACCCGCTCGATGCGGACTTCCAGAAGACGATCATCCGTTACCGCACCGACGGGAAATTCCCGGTGAGCCCGGTGGACGGTTTGCCGGTCACCGAGGAAGCCGCAGCACCCGGCAGCGCGGACAGCTTCGTCCACTCGGAACTCGTCAACGGGACGCGCTACTCGTACAGCGCCTTCGCGGTGGACGGGTCCGGCAACGCCTCGGTGAAGGCGACCGCGGAGGCCACGCCGGCCGACCGCATCCCACCCGGTCAGGTCAAGAACGTGCACCGGAAGGACAAGAAAGGGTCCTAGAAAACCAGGCGCACGCTTTCGGGAGTCCCCGGCCGGCACCCCTCCCCCGGCCGGGGACTCGTTTTCATCTCGCCCTATCATGATGCGGGAGGGGCCGTGCCGGTCGTCCACCTCGAGCCGGGAACCCCGTTGCCCGACCCGCGAAGCGCCGGGCCGCTCGGGCTCGTCGCGATCGGGGGTGAACTCGATCCGGAAAGGCTGCTCGAGGCGTACTCGAAGGGGATCTTCCCTTGGTTCCAGAGGGGGCGGACCGTGTTCTGGTTCTGCCCCGACCCGCGGATGGTCCTCCTGCCCTGGGACCTGCACGTGAGCCGCAGCCTCGGGAAGACACTGCGGAGAGCGAGGTTCGAGGTGACGATGGACCGGGACTTCGCCGCGGTCATGCGAGGATGCGCCGGGGCGAGGAGGCCGGGCCAGCCGGGGACCTGGATCACGCGCGACATGCTGCGCGCCTATGGTCGGCTGCACGAGATGGGGTACGCGCACTCGGTGGAGACGTGGAGGGAGGACAGGCTTGTCGGCGGTCTGTACGGCGTGTCGCTCGGGGCCGCCTTCTTCGGGGAGTCCATGTTCGCGCGGGAGAGCGACGCGTCGAAGGTCGCCCTCGTGCGGCTCGTCCAGCAGCTCGACGCCTGGGGCTTCCAGATGGTGGACTGCCAGGTTCCGACCGATCACCTCTCCCGTTTCGGGGCGACCGAGTGGAGCCGGAAGCGGTTCCTGGAGGGGCTGCGGCTCGCCCTGCGGGAGCCGACGCGACGCGGACGCTGGCGTTTCGACCCTCCGCGCGGCGAGACGGTGTCGGCTTCCTGATCGGATTCTCGATCCGTGGCGGGGGCGCCGGAGGGATCCCTTTCCCGAGCGCTCGGCGACGCGAGGGCAGCCGGCAGCCGGACGGCTTGCGGGCTCCCTTGCGCGTGCGAGGCGTTCTCTCGGAGCCGGTCTTCGCCGCGACCCTCGGCGGCCCCGCCACCCCGGGCGCCGGGCCCGACTCCCGGCCCCTTCCGGACACCGCCCGAGGCCCTCCTGCGGCCGTACCGGTGCCGATCTAAACTGTACGGGGAAGAACGGGAGAGCCCAGGCCGATGGCCGAGACCGAGCGGCGCCCCGACGTCGGGATCCTCGAGCGACCGGACCGGCTCGCGAAGGAGCCGGACCTGTACAAGGTCGTGCTCCACAACGACGACTACACGACGATGGACTTCGTCGTCGAGGTCCTGGAAACCGTCTTCGGCAAGAGCCCAGCCGAGGCGTACCGGATCATGATGACCGTCCACCTGGATGGCAAGGGCGTGGCCGGAACCTACCCCTACGAAGTCGCCGAGACCAAGGTGGCCAGCGTGCACGAACGGGCGCGGGCCGAGGGCTTCCCGTTGCGCGCGAGCCTCGAGGAGGCCTGAGGCGTGTTCAGCCCGGCGGTCGAGCGAGCCCTCGCCTTCGCGTTCCGCGAGGCCGCGAGCCGGCGCCACGCGCACCTGACGCTCGAGCACCTCTTGCTCGTCCTCACGAGCGATCCCGAGGGGGAGAGGATCGTTCGGGCGTGCGGCGGGGACCCGGAGGCGCTGCGGCGGGCGCTGACCGAGTACCTGGAGACCTCGGTGGAGCGGCTGTCCCGTCCGGCGGGGCGCGAGCCCGAGCAGACGCTGGCGTTCCGGCGGGTGCTCCAGACCGCGGTTCTGCACGTCCAGAGCGCCGGTCGCGAGGAGGTCCGCCATGGGGATCTGTTCGCCGCGATCCTCCAGCAGCCGCGGACCTACGCGGCGAAGCTCCTGGCCTCCCAGGGGATCACCCGCCTCGACGTGCTCGACTACATCTCCCACGGGATCGCCAAGTTCCCGCTCGAGCGGCCCTCGCGGGCGACGGGGGAGGGAGGCGAGGCTCCTTCGGGGGCCGGCGAGGAGGGGCCGGCCACGGCCCGAGATCCTCTCTCGGCGTACACGACGAACCTCACCGAGCGCGCGCGGGCCGGCCAGCTCGACCCGCTGGTCGGCCGCCAGCAGGAGCTCGAGCGCACGCTCGAGATCCTGTGCCGGCGGCGGAAGAACAACCCGGTGTTCGTCGGGGAGGCCGGCGTGGGGAAGACCGCTCTGGCCGAGGGTCTCGCCCAGAGGCTGCTCGGCGAAGGGCAGCCGGTGCCCTCCCCGCTGAAGGGCGCCGAAGTCTTCGCCCTCGACACCGCCGCTCTGCTCGCGGGTACCCGCTACCGCGGCGACTTCGAGGAGCGCCTCAAGGCGGTCCTGGCCGCCCTCTCGCGGCGGCCGAAGCCGATCCTGTTCATTGACGAGATCCACGCGACCATCGGAGCGGGAGCGACCACCGGGGGGACTCTCGACCTCGCCACCATGATCAAGCCGGTGCTGACGGCCGGGCAGATCCGCGTCGTCGGCTCGACGACGTTCGAGGAGTTCAAGCACATCGAGCGGGACCGCGCCCTCGCCCGGAGGCTCCAGAAGGTCGTCGTGGAGGAGCCCTCGGCCGAGGACACGGTACGGATCCTGCAGGGGCTTCAGTCCCGCTACGAGGCCCATCACGGAGTCCGCTACACGCAGGCGGCCCTCGAGGCCGCATCCCGGCTCGCGCAGCGGCACCTGCGGGACCAGAGACTTCCCGACAGCGCCATTGACCTGCTGGACGAGGCCGGCGCGGCGCTCAGGCTCCGGAGCCCGGACGGCGAGGCGGCGTCGCCCGGGCAGGTGGACGTGGAGGAGATCGAGCGGATCGTGGCCCGCATGGCCAACATCCCGCTGACGCAGGCCGCCTCCTCCGACCGCGAGAGGCTTCGCACGCTCGACGAGGCGCTGCGGCGCGTCGTCTTCGGGCAGGAGGAGGCGGTCGGGATCGTCGCGAAAGCGATCAAGAGGTCCCGCGCGGGTCTGGGACAGCCGGACCGCCCCGCCGGCTGCTTCCTGTTCACGGGGCCGACGGGTGTGGGCAAGACGGAGCTCGCCCGGCAGTTGGCCATCCACCTGGGCAACGAGTTCATCCGCTTCGACATGAGCGAGTACATGGAGAAGCACGCGGTGGCGCGCCTGATCGGGGCCCCGCCCGGCTACGTGGGCTTCGAACAGGGCGGGCTCCTCGTGGACGCGGTGCGCAAGCACCCCTACAGCGTCGTGCTCCTCGACGAGATCGAGAAGGCGCACCCGGACCTGTTCAATATCCTCCTGCAGGTCATGGACCACGCAACGCTCACGGACAACAACGGGCGCAAGGCGGACTTCCGGCAGGCCGTGCTCATCATGACCAGCAACGCGGGCTCCCGCGAGATGAGCGCCGGGTCCATCGGCTTCACGCCGTCGCGAGAGGCCGGCGGCGAGCAGGCGCGCAGCCGCCAGGCGCGCGCCCGCGGCCGCCAGGCGATCCAGCGGCTGTTCAGTCCCGAGTTCCGCAACCGCCTGGACGCCATCGTGACCTTCGAGTCCCTGAGCATGGACGTCATGGAATCCATCGTGGAGAAGTTCGTCCTGCAGCTCGAGTCGCAGCTGCGGGAGCGGCGGATCGCGATCGAGTTGCTCCCGGAAGCCCGCTCCTGGCTCGCGCGCAAGGGGTACGACCCCGTCTACGGGGCCAGACCGCTCGCCCGAGTGATCCAGACCGAGCTGCGGGATCCCCTCACGGAGGAGATCCTGTTCGGCAAGCTCGAGCGCGGGGGCACGGTCCGCATCGGTCTCGACGGCAATCGCCTCGCCTTCGACGTGACCCCGGCCGAGACCGTCCCCGCGTGAGCCACCGCGCGGAGCCTGCGGCCGGCGGGGCCCGCAGCCTCAGTCGCCGATCCAGATCTCCGTCCTCCGGCGCCGCCGCAAGAACAGCGGGTGGAGGAGGGCTCCGGCGAGGAAGCCGCCTCCGTGCGCCCACCAGGCCACTCCCCCCACTCCCCCCGGCCCCACCAGCGACAGCGTGCCCGAGAGGATCTGTGCGAGGAACCAGTAGGCCAGGAAGAAGAACGCCGGCATCTCGAAGAAGAGCGGATAGAAGAGAAGCGGCACGACGGTGAGGACTCGAGAGCGCGGGAACATCAAGAAGTAGGCCCCCATCACGCCGGCGATCGCGCCCGAGGCGCCGACGGTGGGGACGGTCGAGCCGGGGTCGGTGACGGCGTGGGTCACGCCCGCGGCAACCCCTGCGAGAAGGTAGAAGAGGAAAAAC
>JBBIHW010000094.1:0-10150 GCA_037446795.1 Acidobacteriota bacterium | reverse complement strand
CGGCCGGGCAGCTCGCCCTCGCCCCCGGTCTCGCGCGATCCGTGGTCCCGGCCCGCTCCGCGAGGCCCCCGGCAGGAGGCACCGCGGGGTGACCGTCCGGCGCGCCGCGCCTGCCCTGCCGAGACGACCCGTCACGCCGTCGCGACCTCGATGGAACGGGAACGCGTTTTCGCGCCCCGGCGTACAACCCGGTGGACGCCCACCCTGCGTATTGGGTGTCCGAGGAGGTGCCATGGTCCGACACGCTCGCCTGGGTCTCGTCCTGCTCGCGCTCGCTGCGCTGCCGGTCGCCGTGCCGGCCGCCGCCGCCGAGAAATGGCTCCACGTCCGCGTCGTCGAGTCGGGAGACGAGCCCGAGACGGTCCGCATCAACCTCCCGCTGTCCCTCGTGAAGAGCCTGATCGCAGCTCTCCCCGCCGAAAAGCTCCGGGAGGGCAAGATCCACGTCGAGGGGATGAAGCTCGACGAGAAGCAGAGGAAGGCGGTTCTGGATTCCGTGCGCTCCACGCCCGACGGCGAGTTCGTCACGGTGGAGGCACCGGATGAGTCGGTCCGGATCTGGAAGTCCGGCGGCACCCTGTTCGTCCAGGTCCGGCAACGCGGACAGGCGGAGGAGACGGTGGACATCCGCGTGCCCCTTCGGCTCGTGGAGGGGCTGTTCGCTCCCGAGCCGGGAACCCTCGATCTCCTCGCGTTGATCGAGGGGCTCGAGGAGCACGGCGAGGGGGACATCGTGACCGTGAAGGACCGAACGAGCGATGTCCGCATCTGGCTGGACAGCCGCAGCTCGGCCGACTGAGCCGGCGCGGTCCTCCTCGACCGGGCGGCTCCTGCTGGCCTTCGCGCTGTGCGGCCTGCTCCTCGCCGGCGCGACGGTCGCGACGGGTGCCGCGCTGCTCTACGGGTCGGGCGCGCTGTCGGTCGAGGTCGAGGAGAAGGGGGGCGGGGACTCGGTGAGATTGAGCCTGCCGGGCGGTGTGGTGCTCGCGCTGGCGCGGCTCGTCCCCGGGCCCGCGCTCTCCGGGATTCCCGACGAGGCGCGCCGCGCGCTGCCGGCCCTCGCGAGCGTCTGCCGCGAGCTCGAGCGGGTGCCCGACGCCGTGTTCCTGAGCGTCGAGAGTCCCGGCGAGAGGGTGAGCGTCGAGAAGCGCGCCGGTGAGCTGCTGATCCACGCCGACACGGCCGAGGAGCGCGTCCGCGTCGCCATTCCGCTTCGCGCGCTCTCGCGGATCGCCCGCGCGGCAGACAAGCGCGGGGGCGGGCCGCCCGAGCCTCCCGACCCGTAGGAGCGAACCGGCGCCGCCGGGCTCTCGGAGGCCCCGTGGCCGAGGGGGTGGTAGTCTGGACCGCTCGGCGAGGGGAGGGTCCGGGCATGGAGCTCGAGAACATCCGGGCGCGCATCCGGGCCATAGACCGCGACATCGCGCGCCTGATCGGCGAACGGGTCGAGGCAGCCGCCGAGGCGGGCCGCCTCAAGCGGTCCGCCGCACTGCCCATCCGCGACTACAGCGCCGAGCGGCTGGTCGTCGAGCACTATCGCCGGGCCGCGATCGAGGGCCGCGGGGACCCCGACGTGGGCGAGCGCGTGGCGCGCCTGCTGATCGAGGCCTCGCTTCGCGCCCAGGAGAGCGAGGGACAGGCCGCCGGCAGCGTCCTCCCGGCCACGGGAGCCGCCGCGTGCATCGCCGGCGGGGCAGGTCGCATGGGCCGCTGGTTCGCCTCCTACCTCGCGGAGCGCGGCTACGCCGTCGTCGTGAGCGACCCGTCGGGGCCGGTCGAGGGGTTCGGGTTCGAGCCGGACCTCCGCCGCGCCGCAGACGGCGCCGAGCTCGTGCTCGTGTCCGTACCCCCCGACCGGACGTGCGAGGTCCTTCGGAGCCTCGACGGCGCGCCCGGCCTGGTCGTGGAGATCGCCTCGATCAAGGGCCCGCTCGTCGGCACCCTGCGCACGCTCGCACGGTCCGGGCGCGTGGCCTCGCTTCACCCGCTGTGGGGGCCGGACACGCGGGTGCTGTCCGGGAAGAACGTGCTCGTCCTCGACTGCGGGCACGCCGCGGCGGCCGACGAGGCCGCGGCGCTGTTCGCGGGCACCGCCGCCCGCGTCCACCGGGTTCCGCTCGAGCAGCACGACCTCTTCGTGGCGTACACGCTCGGCCTCCCTCACGCGCTCAACCTGCTGCTCGGCGAGGTCCTGCTCGGCTCGGGCCATTCGTTCGAGGAGCTGCGCCGGCTCGGAGGACCCACGTTCCTGAAGCAGTCGGCGGTCGCGGCCGAGGTCGCCGGCGAGAACCGGGAGCTCTACAGGCAGATCCAGGCGCTCCCCCACACCGCCCGCGTGCTCGAGGAGCTGCGCGGCGCGCTCGACCGGTTCGAGCGCAGGCTCCCCGACCGCGCCGGCTTCGCCGCGCGGATGGAGGAGTACGATCGGTACTTCGCGAAGTTCGAAGAGTGGTGGCCGTAGGCCCACGGGTGGCCCGGAATAGACGGGCCCCTCTCGCCGGTTGAGACCGCTGGGCGCGACCCCGCGGCCCGCGCGGGCGGAGCGACCCGTGAGGGCAGGACATGCGCACAAGGCTCGTTCCCGCCGTGCCCCTCGCCGTGCTACTCCTCGCGCCGCCTCCGGTCGCAGCCGCCCCGAGCGATCCGGAGGTGTTCGCGGAGGTCGGCGGCGACCCGATCTACACGGTCCTCGCTGCCGGCGCGAATCCCGCGATCCTGGAGCCGGAGCTGGTCTCGGGCGGGGAGGCCGCTGCACAGATGCTCCCCGAGGAGCCGGTGCTCGGCGCGATCGTCGGCGGGGAGGCGCGCGCCTACTCGCTCTGGCAGCTCGACGCCCACGAGATCGTCAACGACACCGCCGGAGGGGTCCCGATCGCGGTGTCCTGGTGACCCCTCTGCCACACGGGCGTGGTCTACGCCCGCAAGGTCTCGGGCCGCACCCTCACCTTCATCGTTTCGGGCAAGCTCTGGCGCAACAGCCTGGTCATGCAGGACCGGGAGACCGGCACGCTCTGGAGCCACGTGACCGGGGAGGCGCTGCACGGCCCGCTCGCCGGGGAGAGGCTCGACATGCTTTCCTCGGTGCAGACCACCTGGAAGCAATGGGTCGCGCGCCATCCCGATACGCGCGTCCTCCGGAAGGACGCCCGGATCCGCGGCTCGCGCTACGAGGCGTACGCGCGGGACCCGTCGCAGTTCGGGCTCTTCCGCAGCGCCCGCGCCATCCGAAAGCTCCCGGGGAAGAGCATCGTGTACGGCATCGTGCGCGCAGGCGAGGCCGTCGCCATCGCGGCGAAGGCCCTCGAGGACGCCGGGCTCGTCCACCTGAACGTCGGCGATGAGGCGATCCTGGTCGCCCGCGGCCGCGACGGGGGCGTGCGGGCCTTCCTCCGGCGCGCGGGCGGCCGCGAGCTTCGGTTCCGCAGGGAGGGAGCGGACGGGCGGGTCCGGGACGAGGCCACGGGCTCGACATGGGACGCGGAGACGGGCCGCTGCCTCGAAGGGTCGCTCGCCGGAGCGGCGCTCGAGGAGATCGCGGTCCGGCCCGCGTACTGGTTCGCGTGGGTGAGCTTCTACCCGGACTCGAGGGTCGTGGAACGGCCACCTCGCCCGGCCTCGAACTGAGGCGGGCCGGGCCGGACGCTCCGCGGCGCGGGACCCTCGCGCGCGCCTACGCGCGCAGGCCCAGGCTCTCGAGAAAGGCCTCGCACAGGGGGGAGGCCGTCCGGCCCGCGGCGACGACCACGAAGAACTCGCGCAGCAGGGGATCGAGCCTGCGCACCGGGACTCGCTGCAGCTGCCCGTTCGCGAGCTCGCACGCGACGGCGAGCTCCGAGACGACCGCGAGGCCGACGCCGCTGCGGACGGCCTCCTTGACGGCCGCGGTGCTGCCCAGCTCGGCGACGATGTCCAGCTCCTCCAGGCGCAGGCCGAGGCGGCCGAGGGCCTCCTCGAAGGCGTGGCGGGTTCCGGAGCCCTGCTCGCGGACGAGCATGGGGTGCCGCTTGAGCTGCTCGAGGGGGATGCCCCCTCGCTTCGGAGCCGGGAATCCCGGCGGTGCGATCAGGACGAGCCGGTCCTTCCCGAACGGCGTGAAGCGGAGCTTCCCGTCGCTCAGGCGTGCCCCCACGAACCCCACCTCGATCCGGCCGGCGAGCAGCTCCTCGAGCACCGCCTTCGAGTCGCGGATGATCAGTCGGACCCGGATCCCCGGGTGTGTCTTCCGGAACGCGCCGATCCGCGGCGGCAGCAGGTATTCGCCCGGGATCGTGCTCGCGCCGAGCAGCAGGTCGCCTTCGAGCCTCTGCAGGAACCGGCCCAGCCTCTCCGCCGCGGCGCGCCGCAGCTCGGCGAGCGGGCGGATGGCGTCGTAGAGGACCTCCCCGGCGCGGGTCGGATCCACGCGGCGGGCGGAGCGGTCGAAGAGGCGCGCCGCCAGCGACCGCTCGAGCGACTTGACGTGGGCGCTCACCGTGGGCTGGGTGAGGCCGAGCCGGCGCGCGGCGAGCGAGAAGCTGCGCTCCTCGTAGACGGCGCAGAAGACGTCGAGCAGTCGCAGGTCCATCGCGGTCGAGTCCCGGCGGGGCATGCGGGCGAGCCGGCCCATGTTACCTCCGCGCCGGCTGCTGCTGGGTGAGACAGTGGATCGTGCCGAGCCCCCAGACGAGGTCCGCGGCGTGGATTCCCACGACGGGGCGGTCGCGGAACAGTTCCGAGAGGACCCCGAGGGCGATTCGGTCCTTGGGATCGTTGAAGGTCGGCACCAGGACGGCCGCGTTGGCGACGTAGAAGTTCGCATAGCTCGCCGGGAGCCTGCGGCCGTCGAAGCGGAGCGGCGAGGGCATGGGGAGGGGCACCAGCTCGGGGCGGGAGCCGTCTTCGAGTCGCGCGGACCGCAGCCGTTCCAGGTTCTCCCGGAGCGGGGCGTAGTTCTCGTCGCTCGGGTCGTCCTCGACGCAGCAGACGATCGTCCTGGGCCCGGCGAAGCGGCACGCGTCGTCCACGTGGCCGTGGGTGTCGTCGCCGGCGATCCCGCGGCCGAGCCAGATGAAGTGCGGCGCTCCGAGCGCGTCGCCGATGGCGCCCTCCAGCGCCGCGCGGGAAAGTCCGGGATTGCGCGGCTGCGTGAGCGGATCGAGGAGGCACTGCTCGGTGGCGATGAGGCTGCCGCGCCCGTTGACGTCCACCGCGCCCCCTTCGAGGACGAGCTCCCTCCCGCCCGCGCGAGCCGGGAGCAGCGCGACGCCCAACGCGCGCGCCGCGCGCTCGGGCACGCGGTCGTCCCTCTTCCAGTTCGGATACCGTGCCCAGCCGTTGAACCGGAATCGGCGGATCGCCACGTCGGGCCGCGGGACGTCGCGCCGGACGAAGATCGGGCCGAAATCGCGCGTCCAACCGCGGTCCGTCGGCCAGCGGTAGAACTCCACGCGCGAGAGGTCGGCCGCGACGCGACCGAGGATGCGCCGCGCCCGCTCCTCGACGCGCGCCGAGGGCACGATGATCCGCACGATCTCGCCCGGGAGGATCTTCCGCACGATCTCGGCGTAGACCCACGGGATCGGGCCGAATTTCCCCGGCCAGTCGGAACGGTTGTGGGGCCAGGCGATCCAGGTCGCCTCGTGGGGCTCCCACTCGGCCGGCATGAACCAGCCGCGGCTCATGCCTCGTCGAGCAGCCGCCGATCGAGTCCGGCGTAGGCGTCGGTCCGGCGGTCGCGAAGGAACGGCCAGTTCCTGCGCACCTCCTCGATCCGGTCGAGCCGAACCTCGCCGGTCAGGACCGCCTCTTCGGTCGCCGACGCCTCGGCGACGACGACCCCGAACGGGTCGCACAGGAACGAGCTCCCCCAGAAGACGATTCCGTCGCCGCCTCCCCGCGAGGTTTCGTGACCTACGCGATTGACCGCGGCCAGGTAGACGCCGTTCGCGATGGCGTGGGCGCGCTGGACCGTGCGCCAGGCGTCGCGCTGCGCCTCGCCGTGTTCCGCCTTCTCGCGCGGGTGCCAGCCGATCGCGGTCGGGTAGAACAGGACGACGGCGCCGCGCAGCGCAGCAAGACGGGCCGCCTCCGGGTACCACTGGTCCCAGCACACGAGCGCGCCGACGCGGGCGGGGCCGAGGTCGAACGCGGGAAACCCCAGGTCGCCCGGCGCGAAGTAGAACTTCTCGTAGAAGCCCGGATCGTCCGGTACGTGCATCTTGCGGTAGAGGCCCGCGAGGGTTCCGTCCGAGGCGATCACCGCCACCGAGTTGTGGTAGACGCCCGCGGCGCGCCGCTCGAAGACCGGGACGAGCACGCTCACGCTTCGCTCCCTCGCGAGCCGCGAGAAGGCGGCCGTGCTCGGGCCCGGCACCGGCTCGGCCAAGTCGAACGCCGCGGCGTCCTCCGTCTGCGGGAAATAGGGGGTGCGGTAGAGCTCCGGCAGGCAGACGATCTCGGCGCCCTCGGAGGCCGCCTCGGCGGCGAGGGCGAGCGCCCTGCGGACGTTGTCGTCGGGATCGGCGCTCATCCTCATCTGGACGAGGCCGACCTTGAAGGCTCGCGCGTCCGTGCTCATGGCGCCGAGACTCTACACGAAGGGGCGGGGCCGTTCACTCGGGCGTCTCGGCCGGGCTCCCCGCCCGCGGCGGCAGGATGCTCGGCCCCGCCAGGGGCGTGGAAGGAAAGGAGAATCGGCCTGTCGAATCTCGGGAAAACCTCGAGTCGAAGCCTCGCTGCTCGGAGGCCGCCTGCGCGCGCTGCGAGCTCCTCGCGGAGGACGGGCGCGAGCAGCCTGGGCCGCGACCTCGGCAACCAGTCCCCGGGAGCGGAGGCCGATCCTCGCCAGCTTCCGCCCCGTCCGGTCGGCGTCGCCCATGCGCTGGAGCCTTCTGCGGGCCGGCATGGGGGGTAGATCCGGGGAACCCGCTCCTCGATCTCGTGCGGCGCCGCCCCGAAGATGCGTCCGGCCGCGGCGAGCCGAACTCTACGCCGTCGGCCTTCGGTCGCGCGATCGCTCCGGGACGGCCGGCGAGGCGGGCCTCACGGGCAGGAGGCGGGCTGGCGCTCGCCCTGGCTGCCGGCGCCCGCGCTCGACTCGCCGCACGTGTTCTCTCCGGTGAGCACGTAGTGGAAGCCCTCGCCGGTTGCCGGGACCGTCGGGTCCTCGTACGTGGTCCCCTCCACGCCGCCGGCGAGGCAGCTCCAGCTGGGATCGAAGCTCGACCCGAAGCTCCCGCGGTAGACGTTCGTCACGCTGGCGAAGGCGCCGGGCGTCCACGCGAGGGTGGTCCTCGTCGCCGCCCAGCCGAGGTCCGAGGGCTCCCCGGGCGGGTAGCCCGCGCTCGCGTCGAGCGGAGCGCAGTCGTCGGCGTCCGCGACACCGTCGTTGTCGTCGTCCGCGTCGCAGGGGTCGCCGGTCCCGTCCGCGTCGAGGTCCTCCTGCCCCGGGTTCGCCGCCGAGTCGCAGTTGTCCACGCCGTCCTGCACCTCGTCGGCGTCGAGGTCGGTGCAGGCGCCCGTGTCCGTGATGACCGGGTTGGTGAAGGAGGGGAGGGGCGGGCTGTGGTAGCTGTTGCACTCGCTCTGGATCACTCCCCGGTTGGAGCCGTGGAGCGTGCCGTACATGATCCGTCGGAAGTCGCTCGCGTGCCCCAACCCGGTGTTGTGGCCGTACTCGTGAGTCCAGAGCACCCCCTCGTCGGTCGGGTCGCTCAGCCGCACGACGACCATCCCGTCGCCCGGCGTGCTCGCGCAGCCGATGATGTTGAAGCCGGGACCGCCGCAGTAGTTGATGGCGCGCACGACCTTCACCCGCGCCGTCCCGTCGCCCATGACCTGATTCAGCTCCGTCCCGTTGTCAATGGCGTCCAGGCCGTCGCCCGGCTGGCCGAAGATTTGTCCGGTGCCGAGGCGGCTCAGCGTGACGCAGCAGCCGACGTCGCCGTCGTAGTCGGCCCGGCCGACGCGCAGGTTCGACCGGGACAGCGCGTCGTCGAGCCGCCCATCGGTCATCTTGTTCGAGAGGTCCACGTGGTTCGCGTAGTCGAGACCCGAGTCGTGCACGCGCGACCAGGTGTCGAAGGCCTCCGGGACGGGCTCCGGCTCGTTCGGGGACGGCGCCTGCGGCAAGAGCGAGGGAGAGGTCGCGGGCTGTCCGGTGCGCGAAGCTGCGCCACCTGCGCCCGGGGCGGAAACGCCTCCCCGGTGGAGCTCGTCGAAGAGCTCGAGGGACTGGAGGGCCGCGCCCGAGAGGTCGCGCTCGGTCCCCGTCAGGCGCAGGCGGCCGGAGGCGATGTCGGCGAGCCGGTCGCGGGCCTGCTGCGCTCCGGACCAAGCGAGCCCGCGCAGCACCGCCTCCAGCAACGCCGCGCGGGTGCCGCTCGGGTCCATGGCCTCCGCGACCGCGCGGTCGAGCGCGCGCGAGCCTTCCGGTGCGGCGAGGTCGAGCAGCGCCTCGAGCGCCCGCTCGCTGCCTCGGCTCGCGATCTTGCCGAGCGCCTGCGGGGCGAGCAGGAGTGCGCGGACCTCCTCGGGGCTTCCCCAGCCGCGCGGTGGACTCTCGAGGAGGGCGAGCAGGTCCGCGGCGGTCTCCCCGTCGCCGAGGTGCGCGAGGAACGCGACGACGTTGTCCCGTCGCTCGAAGCCGGCGTCTCGCAGCAGCGCGCGCAGCACCGCGGCCGCCTCCGCGCCGTGCCGCGCGAGCAGCGCCGCCGCGTCCTCTTCGGTCACGCCGTGAACGTAGGTCACGCGGGCGGCGCGGCGGATCTCTTCCCGGGCGCTCGAGGCCGGAGCGACGTCAGCGGCCGCGACCCGGGCTTCCGCCAGGCCCAGCGACACCATGCCGGCGAGCGCGAGAAGGGGGATCGAACGACGCATTCCGGTCCTCCGCGCCTTCCCGTGCGGCGCACATGCGATCCGGCTTCCTTCCAGTGCCACAGGCGGAGGGCGCTTGGGCTCGCCTGCTCGCCGGGTCGTCCCTCGTAACCGGCTTCCCCGGTCAGCGTGCGTCCAGCGGCCGTTCTAGGGTGTAGGGAACGGGCACTGGTACACGCAGTCGAACTCGCCGCACGAGATCAGGACGCAGGGCCCCACTCTCTCCTTGCACGTCTTGCAGGGGGGCTTCCCGCCGGCCCGCACCTCGGAAAGGATGCCGAGCGCCCCGACGCCCGCCATGACGGCGACGAACAACACGACACCGAGTCTCCTGCGCAGCATGTTCCGGCCTCCTCCGCGAGCGGCGACGAGCTGGCCGCAGCGCGCTGATGCTCATACGCCCGAGCCGGGGCCCTGTCAAGATCGCGGACGCCCAGGAGGCCGCCCGGCCTCGAGCCCGCCGCCGGCCGGGCCGACGGCCTCGCCCGGTCCTTTCGGCGCGTCCCCCCGGATGGCAGCCGGGGGGCCGCGGCGGAGGAGTGCGACCGCGAGCTCGACGTCCGTGTGACGCCCGTGGCCTCCGCGGAAGGGGCGGCGAGGCACGGAGGGGCGGAAAGGGGGCCGGTGTCCTTGCCGCCGCCCTGCTCGAGGAGCGCGAGGCCGGTCGTCGAGGTTCTGGCGGTGGCCCGAGAACTCCTCCCCGTGGGCGCCGAGATCGTCTGGACGATGTCTCCGGTGGATGTGCGGTCGGCACTGGCGCGCAGGCCCAGGGAGGGCGCCCTCGGCGGCGTTTCGTGCGGCGTGCCACTGTGCGGAGCAGGTCTTCGGCGCCTCCTCGCGCGTCGTGGTCCCCGAGGCGGTCGCCGAACGAGCTGTGCGGCCTCTCGATCTTCGCCCCTCGACAGCCACGGATGCGCTCCAGCTCGCCGCGGAACTCGCTGCCTCGCAGGAGCGCCCCCGATCTCTCGCCTTCGTGACCCTCGACGAACGGCTTTTCCCGATGCCTCGGAGTGGGAGGGCTTCCACGCCGAAGCCCCTCGCTCGCTCCGGCGCTGTGCGGCGAGCCGTCACGGGGGGGCCGTGCGAATCGGCGCGCTCGGGACTCGGACCTCGACCGCGCGGCCGGCCCGCAGCAGCCACAGCTCGGCCCGAGGCGGCGCCGGGAGCCCCATCGCCCGTGCGACGCCGCGCGCGTAGGTGGCGAGCTGCTGCCCGTAGCGGCCTTCCAGCTCCACCGGGTCCTCGGCGACGTCCGTCTTGTAGTCGGCGACGACGATCGTCCCGTCGCGATCGCGAT
>JBBIHW010000093.1:0-10180 GCA_037446795.1 Acidobacteriota bacterium | reverse complement strand
AGCGGGGGCCACCGGCCGCGCCGGAGCGTTCCTCCGGGTCCTCGGGACGGCGCAGGACGGCGGGCTCCCGCACGCGGCGTGCGCCTGCGAGCGTTGCGAGGCCGCGCGGCTGGACCCCTCGCGACGGAGGCGGGTCGCGAGCCTCGCGATCGTGCTGCCGGAGTCGAAACGGCTGTACCTGGTGGACGCGACGCCGGACCTGAGGGAGCAGCTGTCGGCCCTGCGGGATTTCCGGCCCGTGCCCCCCGGTGGCACAGATCGCGCTCCGCTCGACGGCATCTTCCTCACGCACGCCCACATGGGCCACTACAGCGGCCTCGTCTTCCTCGGTTTCGAGTCGCTCCACGTCCGAGGGGTTGCCGTCTACGGCTCGGCGAGCATGGCGGAATACCTGCGCTCCAATGGCCCGTGGAGCCAGATGGTCCGCCTCGGAGAGATCGAGCTCGTCGAGGTCGCCTCTCGCCGCCCGGTCTCGCTCGGAGAGGGCGTGTCCGTCGAGCCGCTCGCCGTCCCCCATCGCGCCGAGTTCACGGATACGCTCGCCTACTGGATCCGCGGGCCTCGCTCGGCCGTGTTCTACGTCCCCGACACCGACCGGTGGGAGGGCTGGCCGGTCCCCCTCGAGGAGGTCGTCTCGAGGGCGGACGTGACCATCCTCGACGGGACGTTCTTCTCCGGCGAGGAGCTCGGCGACCGCGACCTGACGAAGGTCACCCACCCGTTCATCCGGGACACGATGGCCCGGCTCGGCCCGCTCGTACGCGAGCGGCCCGGCCGCATCCTCTTCACGCACCTGAACCACTCGAACCCCGCCCTCGCCCCTCGCTCCCCGGCGCGCCGCGAGATCGAGGCTCGCGGGTTCCGCGTGCTCGAGGAGGGGCAGGAGTTTCCGCTGTAGAGCGCTCGCGTGCGGAAAGCCGCTGTCTGCCGCGGCATCCGCGGCGGCGTCGTCACACCGCCGAAAGGCTCGCGACGATGCTCGGTCTTCGGCGCGCACAGCGGCGCGCACCGCCGCTCGACGGCCGGCCTGCAGCGCGCCCCGGGGCGGCCCGCGACACCTCCTGCCGGAGGTCTTCGGGATCCCCAGACTTCCAAGCGCCGGACCGGACGACGCGGTCGAACCAGCGAGAGACGATCGCCACGTCGTTTTCCGTCCGGGGTGTCTCGTGCCGCGGGGCAGGCTGCGACCGGCAGGGAGAGGTCTGCGACGCAACTCGAATCGCGGTCCTCCTCCAGCCGGCAGCCGCGTCGCCGATCGGGCGCGTCCGACGGCTTCGGCCTCGGCCGGGGGAATCGAAGGCAGGCGTCCGAGGTGCGTCAGGGAACCAGGTCGGCCAAGGACCCCACGACGAGGTCGGCCTCCATGGGCGCTCCTTCGTGCCGGGTTCGCGGTCTCCCCGCCGGGCGCACGAGAGCGGTCCTGAGGCCGGCCGCGCGGCCTCCCGCGGCGTCGTTCACGGGGTCGTCGCCGACGACGAGAACCTCGTCGGGGCGGAGCCCGATCTCGGCCACCGCCAGCCCGAAAAACGCCGGGGAAGGTTTCCCCACGACCTCGGCTGTCCGGCCCGAGGCGCACTCGAGCGCGGCGACGAAAGCTCCCGCATCGAGCAGGGCCGTTCGCTCCGGCGAGAGCCACCACGGGTTCTTGTGGAGGGCGAGGAAACCCGCTCCTTCGCGCAGCGCCACGAAGGCCCGATTCAGCCGGTCGAACGTGAAGCCGCGGCCGAGGTCGCCCACGACGACCCAGTCGGCCCCCTCCTCGACCGGGACGACACCCTGCAAGTCCTCGAGGCACGCCTCCGGCACCAAGAGGATCGCGCGGGGGCGGCCCGAGTCGAGGATCTTCCGGCGGGCGAGCCGAGCCGGGAGCACGACCTCGGCGCTCTCGCACGCGATTCCCGCACGACGGAGCGCCGCGGCGACCTCCCGCGCGGGCCGCCGGGTCGTGTTCGTCGCCACGCGGAAGGCGATGCCGCGCTCGCGCAGGCGCCCGAGGAACTCCGCAGCCCCCGGTGCCGCCTCCTCCCCCTCGAGCAGCGTCCCGTCCACGTCGCAGAGGACGCCGCGCGCGGCCTCGACCCACGCCATCGTCCCGTCACCGCGCCGGGAGCAGCCTCACCCGTGCGTCCACCACGAAGGACCCGTCCCGCCGGTCGGTGACGATCAGGGGGTTGATGTCCAGCTCGTCGAGGTCCTGCTCGAAATCCGTGACCATCTGCGACAGGCGCAGCAGGCACTCCTCGACAAGGGTCAGGTCCACGGCCCTCTCGCCCCGCATCCCGGCCAGGATCGGATAGCCCCGCAGCCGCTCGATCATCGTCCTGGCCCCGATGTCGGTCAGCGGATGGATGCGCACCGACACGTCCCTCATCACCTCCACGAACACACCGCCGAGCCCGAACATCAACAGGGGCCCGAACTGAGGGTCCCGGCTCATGCCGAGGATGACCTCGCGGCCTCCTTGCACGAGCTTCTGGACCCTCACGCGGAGCCCGGGGTCCCGTCGCCTGAGGCGCGTCGTCATTTCCTGGTAGGCGCGGCCGACCTCGTCGGCGTTGCGCAGGTCCACGCGGACCCCGCCCACGTCGGTCTTGTGCGAGATCTTCTCCGAGGCCACCTTGAGAACGACCGGATAGCCCAGCTCGATGGAGGCCGCGATCGCCTCCGGCGCGCTCGACACGGTCCGCGACGGCGCGAGCGGGAATCCGTAGGCCGCGAGGAGCTCCTCCGTCTCCTCGGGGGAGAGGTCGAGCCTGCCGGCCTTGCGCGCGGAGGCCACGGCCCGCCGTGCGGCCGCCGTGTCCGCCTTGAAGCGAACCTCGCGGCCTCGCGGCGCATCGCGCAGCGCCCGGTAGCGGGCGAGAGCGTACATGGCCGAGGCCGCCTCCTCGGGGAACCGATAGACGGGGACGCGCCGCCTCCGCAGCTCCGCGATCCCCTCGTCCGACCGCTGCTTCCCCATGAACACGGACAGCACGGGCTTCGACCCGTCCGCGGCCTCGCAAATCGCGCGGGCGACCTCGTAGGCGTCAATCATCACCGGCGAGACGAAGATCGCGACGATGCCGTCCACGCCCGGATCCTTTTTCACGACCCGGAGCACGGCGCGGTAGCGTGCGGCGTCGGCCGAGGCGATCATGTCCACGGGGTTCGCTGCAGAGCCTTCCGGGGGAAGGACGCGGGCGAGCTCGCGGCGGGTGGCGGGCAGGAACCGCGCGAGCTCGAGGCCGTGGCCGATGCAAGCGTCCGTGCAGAGGATGCCGGGCCCCCCCGCGTTGGTCACGATCGCCACGCGGTTGCCCGCGGGCACGGGCTGGTTGGCGAGGGCGGCCGCCTGGATGAACATCTCCTCCATCGAGGACACCCGCAACACCCCGCACTGCTCGAGGAGCGCTTCGGTCGCCACGTCGAGCCCGCTGATCGAGCCCGTGTGAGAGACGGCGGCGCGGGCGCCCGCGGCCGTCCGGCCGGACTTGACCGTCAGGATCGGCTTCTTCCGCGTGACCCGCCGCGCGATCTGCGTGAAACGGCGCGGGTTCCCGAACGACTCGAGGTACATGAGGATCGCGCCCACGTCCGGGTTGTCCTCCCAGTACTCGAGAAGGTCGTTGCCCGACATGTCGGTCTTGTTGCCCATGGAGACGAACATCGCCACCCCGAGCCCGCTCGCCGCCGCGTCGGCCAGGATCGCCTCGCCGAGCGCGCCCGACTGCGAGACGAACCCCACGTTGCCGCGCTCGGGGACCGTGGCGGCGAACGTGGCGTTCAGGCGGACGGCCGGCTCGGTGTTGATGATCCCCATGCAGTTCGGGCCCACCATCCGCATCCCGTGCTTGCGCACCCTGTCCCGCAGCTCGGCCTCGAGGGCGGCGCCCTCCGGCCCCACCTCCTTGAAGCCGGCGGTGATCACCACGAGGCCCCGCACCCCCTTCCGCCCGCACGCCTCCACCACGCCCAGCACCCGCTCCCGCGGGACCGTGACGATGGCCAGGTCCACCGGACCGGGCACCTCCTCGATCGAGCGATAGCAGCGCATCGAGCGAACGACTTCCGCGGCGGGGTTGACCGGATAGACGGCGCCGGTGAACTCGAAGTCCACCAGGTTCCGCAAGATCTCGTGGCCGATGCTCTGGGGGCGGCGCGAGGCGCCGATCACGGCCACCGAGCGGGGCCGGAAGACCGCGTCCAGCGAGCGCGCTCTCGGAACATCGCGCCTCCCGGGCGGCGCGGCAGCGGCGCTCTTCGGCCTCAGGGCTCGCCCCATCTCGCTCCTCGCTGGACGGACGACCGCGGCGCAGGATAACACCCGCCCGCGGCACCCCACGACGGCGATTGCAGACCGCTTGCCACCGGAGTCGCCGCTTCCCACAATGGAAGCCGATGGAACAGGATCCGGGACTGCAGCTCTTCGGCAGGATGCTGCTCCTCTGCGGCCTCGGTCTCGCCGCGGCCGGCGGGCTGCTGCTCCTCGCCGGGCGCCTCCCCTGGCTCGGGTGGCTCCCGGGAGACCTCGTCTTCCGGACCGGCCGCGTGACGATCCTCGTGCCGATCGCCACCTGCGTGATCCTCTCCGTCCTTCTCACGATCGTCCTGAACCTTCTTTTCCGACGATGAGGAGCCGGACAGCCGGCCACGGGGCGGCGACCGGAGGTCTCGCGGCCGGAGGGTGGCGGTCGAACCCGTGTCGAGCCTGAGGATCGGTGTGGCGGGCTGGGACTACCCCGACTGGGAGGGGGTCGTCTACCCGCCAGGTCCCCTGCGCGGCTTCGACCGGCTCGCCTTCCTCTCGCGCTTCGTGGACGCGATCGAGGTCAACAGCACGTTCTACCGGCCAGCCCACCCCCGCGCGGCGGCCTCCTGGGCGCGCCGGACCGCGCGGTCGCCCGGTTTCCGGTTCACCGCGAAGGCGCACCGCAGCTGGACCCACGAGGCCGATTCCCGGCCCGACGAGGTCGTCTCCCCCACCCTGGCGGGCCTCGCCCCGCTGCGCGAGGCGGGGCGGCTCGGCGCCCTGCTCGTCCAGTTCCCGCAATCCTTCCACCGGACTGCCGCCGCCTTCGACCGGCTCGCGAGGCTGCTCGATCGGCTCGAGGGCTGGCCCGTCGTCGTGGAGTTCCGGCACGTGTCGTGGGACAACGACCAGGCGGCGGCGTGGATGCGGGAGCGAGGAGTCGGCTGGTGCGTCGTGGACCAGCCCCGTCTCGGGGGTACAGCGCCCGCCCGGCCGCGCGTGACCTCCTCCATCGCCTACCTCCGGCTCCACGGCCGCAACTCCGAGCAGTGGTTCCGCGAGGATGCCGGCCGCGACGCCCGCTACGACTATCTCTATTCTCCTGCGGAGCTCGCTCCCGTCGCCGAGATCGCGCGGGGGATGAGCCGGCAGGCCGACGAGCTCTTCGTGGTCCAGAACAACCATTTTCGCGGGCAGGCGCTCGTCAACGCGCTTCAGATGAAGCGCCTGCTCCAGAAGGTCCGGCCGCCCGCGCCGGCCACGCTCGTCGAGGCCTATCCGGCGCTCGCCGCCGACGTGGAGCCTCGCCCGGCGCGCCTGTTCTGAGCCCGGCTCAGCCGAGCTCGGCGTCCTCGCGGCGGATCCGGAGGCCGCGGCCCGCGAGGCCCTCGAGGATCTCCCGGGCGATCTTCTCGTCGCGGGCGAGGATCTCGAGCGGGATCACGCCCGCGTGCCGGATCCTCCCCCGGGCGAGGAGCCTCGCCGCCATCGCGCAGGGGAAGCCCGTCGTGCGCGTCATCGAGGTCGCGCCCGTGGCTCGATCGGTCCGGTCGAAAAGCTCCCACGTCGTGCGGACCCTCCGGTCCGCCTTCCGGCCCTCGACGACCACGCGGAGGAACGTGAACTCCTCGTCCCCTTCGAGCCGCCTCAGGTCCCGCTCGAGCAGGGCGAGCGTGACGTCCCGCGGTGCGACCTCGACGCCGCCCGCACGCACCGGGTCCAGATCGAAGAAGCCCGTCTCGCGCAGCATCCGCATCCGCTCCGCATGGCCCGGGTAGCGAAGGGTCTTCTCGCGAAGCGTGCGGGCCGGGATCGTGCGCAGGAGCGTGCGAAGCCCGTCCGTGTTGAACGCCTCGAGGGTCCCGATGCCGGGAACGTCCACCAGCTCGACGTCGGACAGCGCCGGCTTGACGACCTCGACCCCGTGCTCCCGCATCCGGCAAGGGCGCGTGTACTCCTCGATGACGTCGGGCAGGGAGAAGGCGATCCTGTACTCCCAGGGCCAGACGCGGCGGACCGGCAGGCCGCCCACGAGGATCACCGCGGAGTCCACGTCCTGGAGCTCGGCCGCGGACCGGCCCACGAGCAGGTTCGACAGGCCCGGCGCGACGCCGCAGTCCACGATGGCGGCCACTCCGGCGTCGCGAGCCGCCGCATCGAGGTCGAACGGATCGCCCGGGGCGAAGCAGACGTCGGCGACGGGCAGGCCCATCTCGATGGAGGCGCCGAGAGCCGCGCGGCCGAGCGCGCCGGGAACCGCCAGGACGGCGACGTCGGCCCCGTCGAGCGAGCGGGCGATCTCCCGGGGGTCGGAGAGGTCCGCCGCCACGGTCTCGACCGGGCCCATCCTGCGGGCCTCCTCGAGCGCATCCGCAGATCGGTCGGCCACGCGGACGGCGAGGTCCCGGTCCGAGAGCAGGTCGCGGGCGACCGTGCGGCCGACCCCTCCCGCCCCGAGCACGGCGATGCGCCGAGGCCTCACCTAGAGCCCCCCGTTCGCTGCCTCGGCCGCGGGCCCCGCGCCGAGCGCTTTCCGCGCCTGCTCCGCGTAGCGCCCGCTCGGGTAGTCGGCGACGAGCTTGTCCAGGTAGACGCGCCCCTCCACCGCGTTTCCGGTCCGGACGAGGGCCTGCCCGAGGTAGAAGTAGACCTTGTCCATCTCCCGGTAGCGAGGGTAGTGCTCGAGGAGGTCGCGGAAGCGGCCGATGGCCGAGGCGTACGCCTTCTTCTGGTAGTAGAAGCGCCCGACGATGAACTCGTGCTCCGCGAGCTTCCCCTCCGCGAGCGCGATCATGTCGCGCGCGGCGCGGACATAGGCGGATGTCGGCCAGCGCTGCTCCACCTCCCGCAGGTCGCCGAGCGCGACGCGGGTGTCGCTCTGATCGCGCGAGGGGTGGCGCGCCTGCTTCAGGGAGCAGACCCCGGCCTGGAGCTGGGCGTAGGGAGCCTTCGGGTGGTCCCCGTAGTACGTGACGAAGTCCAGGTACTTGGACCGCGCGTCCACGAGGGACACGTCGTCGCCCGCGTAGAAGGTCGCGTCGGCGAGGGCGAGGCGAACGAGGGGCTCGAGCACCGGGCGGCTGTCCGCGGTGAAGGGGACCCTCTCGAGGTGGGACCGAGCGCGCCGCAGGTGACCCGCCCCCAGCTGCTCGAGCGCTCTCGCGTAGGCGGCCTCCGGCGTGAGGACCTCGACCTCCGCCCGCGCGCGCTGGCGGCGCCCGGCACAGCCTGCGGCGGAAACGAACGCGAGGAGGGCGACCGCGGCCAGGAGGGCCCCTACCGCGCGGCGGCTCACCCCGTCCCTCCCGCGGCCAGGTCGAGGCGGCGCCGGAGGGAGTCGGGCAGGCGAAGCGGACGGCCGCTGCGCCCGGTCGCGGCGTGCTCGGAGAAGCCGGTGGCGAGCAGGATCCCGTCGGCCGCCCGGTAGATCGAGTACTCGAACCGCACACGGGCTCCGCGCAGCCGCGCGATCCGTGTCTCGATCTCGAGCAGATCGTCGTAGCGAGCCGGGCGATGGAACCGGGCGCCGACCTCGACGACCGGAAAGAAGACGCCCTGCTCCTCCAAGTCCCCGTAGGCGCAGCCGATGTCCCGCATCAGCTCCGTCCGCCCCAGCTCGAACCATACCAGGTAGTGCGTGTGATGAGCGACGCCCATGCGGTCCGTTTCGGGATAGCGCACGCGCGTCGAGGTCCGGAGCCTCAATCGCACCCTCCGGTCGCGTCAGACCTTCGGTTCCCGCAGCGCCAGCTCCGCGAGACGACGGACCATGGCCTGGGTGGTCCCTCGGGCGTCTCCGGATCGGAAGATCGCCGAGCCGGCCACCACGATGTCCACGCCGCAGCGGGCGACCTCGTCGAGGTTGTCCGGGCCGATGCCGCCGTCCATCTCGATCCGAGCATCGAGCCCCTGCCGGGCGATCCTCTCCCGCAGCGCGCGCGCCTTGTCGAGGACGCTCGGGATCAGGCGCTGCCCGCTGAAGCCCGGATTGACCGACATGAGCAGGACGAAGTCCGCGTACGGGAGGATCTCGTCGAGGGCGTGCAGCGGCGTGGCCGGGTTGAGGACGACCCCGGCCTTCGCCCCGAGTCGGCGAATCTCCTCGACGGCGCGGTGGAGGTGCGGGGTGGCCTCCACGTGCACCGAAACCATGTCCGCGCCGGCCCGGACGAAGTCCTGGAGGTACCGCTCCGGGCTCTCGACCATCAGGTGGCAGTCCACGGGCAGCTGCGTCACCCGGCGAACGGCCTCGGTCACCGCGGGCCCCACGGAGAGGTTGGGGACGAAACGGCCGTCCATCACGTCCACGTGGACGAGCGCGGCTCCGCCGGCCTCGACGTCCTTGATCTCCGCTCCGAGCCGCGCGAAGTCCGCCGAGAGGATCGAAGGAGCGAGAACGGCGGCCATCTTCCCTTCCTCTCACTCCACGACCGTGAGCTCGATCACGGCCCGAGGGCGCACAGGATAGCCTGCGAGGGGCCACTGGCCGACGACGACGCTCGGCGCTGCCCCGCCGGAGGCGACGCGCCGCACGGCGCCGCGGCGGAATCCACTCGTCTCGATCCAGCGCGCCGCCGCAGACAGGCTGCGCCCGGTGAGGTCCGGCATGATCCAGCGCGGGGGGTCGGGGCCTTCGGAGACGAGCCGGTGCACGCGGCTGCCGGCGATCGCCGGGCTCCCGGCAGGTGGCCATTGCGCCAGCACCACGCCCTCCGGCGCCGCCCACGAGCGCACCCGCGCCTCTTCGCCCGGATCGAGCCCCTCCTGGCGGATCCGCGCCTCCGCCTCGCGCGCGGGACGGCCCGTCACGTCCGGCACGGCGAACACCTGCGGGCCGAGGCTCAGCACGACGCGGACCTTGCGGTCCCGGCGCACCGAGGCGCCCGCAGGCGGCCCCTGCTGCAGGACGGATCCCGCGGAAACGGACGGGTCGTACCGCTCGCCGGATACCTCGAAACCGAGGCCGGCGGCCGAGGCCGCCCGCTCGGCTGCGGCGCGCGCGAGACCCTTCAGGTCC
Organism: Acidobacteriota bacterium; assembly: GCA_037446795.1. Lineage (GTDB taxonomy): Bacteria > Acidobacteriota > Polarisedimenticolia > Polarisedimenticolales > JBBIHW01 > JBBIHW01. Next base: position 932 of record JBBIHW010000093.1, on the reverse strand, counting down.
GGGACGGTCACGGTGGTCGTCCGGCGCTGCCAGCGAAGGGCGGCCTGGAAGGAGAATGCCGCGATCGCCGCGAGCAGGACGGCCGCCACGATCGCCACGCCGACCCTCGCGACGATCCGCCCCAACCGGCCTCGCGCGATGCCGCCCATCCCGCCCTCTGCACACGACGGCCACCCGCCGGGGCGCGCGCATTATAGGGGCTCGCCGCTGACGCCGCATCGCGCGAGCGGCGGCTGTCGCTGGGCGATCGCCGCGCCGATCGGGCAACGCGGAGACCGGCGCGGCCGTTCGCCCGCCGCGCGCGGGACGCAGCCGCCTTCGCCTCTTCAGGGCGGCCGCCGTGCGCCCTCGGCGACCGTCGGGGCGATCTCGGGCGGCACCATCGGCGGCTTCCTCAAGAAGGCGGCCACGACGGAGCGCGGGAAGGACCGCACGGCCGCGTTGTACGCCCCCACGGTCTCGGCCAGCTCGCGCTGCCGGGAGGCGATGCGGCCATCGGCCGCGGCGAGCGCTTCCAGCATCTCGCGGAGGTTCTCGCTCCACCGCAGCGTCGCGCCGGTGTGTGCCGACCCGAGGAACCTCGAAAGCGCCGCCGAGACCTCGGCCTGCCGCTCCTCGAATCGCCGGAGTCTGTCGGGATCCTCCAGCGTGGCGGGCGAAAGGACGATCTCCGAGGCGCGGGCGTGCGCCTGCCGCACGGCCTCGATGGCTCCTGTGCCGGGCGCGGCGGCATCGAGAAGCGTCCGGATCAGGTCGAGCCGGCCCTGGCACGCGTTCTCCAGATCGGACCACGCGGCGTGTACCGCGACCTCCTTCCGCACCAGGTCACGGTAGGCTCCGAACGCCCAGTAGAGACCGCCGAGGACCGACCCGGCGGCCGCTGCGGCCACGGCAGCGCAGCCGATCCGACGCTTCATCGCGTCAGCTCTCCC
>JBBIHW010000092.1:0-10281 GCA_037446795.1 Acidobacteriota bacterium | reverse complement strand
AGCCCGATGCCTCCTCCCTGTCCTGCACGAGCAGAGCCTCGATCTCCCGCCGCGACCGGAGCGCCGCGTCCACGTCGGCGTTCGTCCCCTCCCGGTAGGCCCCGAGCATGACCAGGTCCTCGGCGTCGCGGAAAGCGGCCAGGCGCCTTCGGAGACAGCGCGCGCGCTCCATGTGCGCGCGGGAGACCACCTGCGGCATGAGGCGGCTCACGCTCGCCAGCACGTCCACCGCCGGGTAGTGGCCGCGGGCCGCCAGCTCCCTCGACAGCACCACGTGCCCGTCGAGCAGGCTTCGCGCCGCGTCCGCCACGGGGTCGTTCAGGTCGTCCCCCTCCACGAAGACCGAGTAGAGCCCGGTCACGCTGCCGCCCTCCCGCAGCGCCCCCGCGCGCTCCACGAGCCGCGGGAGCAACGAGAAGACGGACGGGGTGTAGCCCTTGGTCGAGGGCGGCTCCCCGAGCGAGAGGCCCACCTCGCGCTGCGCCATGGCCACGCGCGTGAGGGAGTCCATCAGGAGCACGACGTCCTCGCCCCGGTCCCGGAAGTACTCGGCGGCGGCCGTGGCGGCGAGGGCGGCCCGGATCCTCCGCAGGGGAGGCTCGTCGGAGGTGGCGACGAACACGGCCGCGTGGCGGATGCCGTCGGGTCCCAGGTCCTCCTCGAGGAAGTCGCGCACCTCGCGGCCGCGCTCCCCGACGAGCGCGATCACCGCCACGTCGGCGCGCGCGTGGCGGGCGATCATCCCGAGCAGCATGCTCTTGCCGACGCCGCTGCCGGCGAAGATCCCGAGCCGCTGGCCTCGTCCTGCGGTCACGAAGGCGTCCAGGGATCGGACGCCGGTCACGAACGGCTCCCGGATGCGTTCCCGCTCCATCGCCGCGGGCGCGTCGGAGTCCAGCGGGTAGAAGGTCTCGGGCTCGATCGCCCCGGCCCCGTCGAGCGGACGGCCGTCGGCGTCGAGGACGCGGCCGAGAAGACCCGGGCCGACCCCGAGCACCGGCCGCCGCCCCAGCGCCAGGACCCGGGCACCGACGGCGATCCCGTGCAGGCGGTCCACGGGCATGGTGAATACGCGGTTGCCGGCGAAGCCGACGACCTGGGCGCGGGACAGGGGCTCGCCGCGGGCATCGAGCAGGAGGCATTCCTCCCCGACCGTGCTCGCCGGTCCCTGCGACTCCACGGCGAGACCGACGACGCGCAGGACGATCCCCTCCGAGCGGTGAACCCTCGCGCGCTCGATCCGCGCGCAAGCCCCCTCGAGGAGGCGCTGCGGCGCGGTCATCGCTGCTCCGGCACGCCCATCGCCGCCGCGCGAACGGAGGCGAGGGCGGTCTCGAGCGTGGCGTCAACCGTCCCCACGGCGCTCTCGAGGATCACGCCTCCCTTCGATAGCGACGGGTCCGGGACGAGCTCGATCCGGCCGCGGTCCACCTCCGCGGCCAGCTCCCGTGCGACCGTCTCGATGTCGGACGGGTGGAGCCTCGCCCTCAGCCCCGCGGGGGCGGGAAGCGACTCCATCGCCTCCTCGAGAGCCCGGCGGGCGACCGGGTCTCCCGCCTCGATGCGCCCGCGGACGATGCGCGAGGCGGCTGCGAGGGCGACCTCGAGCAGCCGCTGCTCGTGCTGCCGGGCGAGCGACCGCTCCACCTGCTCGAGGGCGCGCAGGCAGGCGCCGAGCCTCTCCAGGGCGGCCCGGTGCTCGGCTTCCATCTCGGCGCGGGCCTCGCGGCGGCCCGCAGCGACCCCCTCGGCGAAGGCGCGGGCCTGCGCCTCGGCGAGGGGATCGGCGGGGCCGGCCCCGGCCGGATCGAGGAAAGGGCGCACCCGCCCGCCCTCGACCCGCCGCGCTCCACGATCGAGGTCAGGCACCCGGATTCCCCTCCGCGGCGCCGCCGAGGAACGCGAGGCGCCCTTCGTCCTCGAGTCGCAGCGCGTGGCCGAGAAGCTCGCGGCGAGCGGCCGCCTGGTCCTCGCGACGCACGGCCCCGAGGAACTCCATCTCGTCGCGGAGCATCGAGGCGGCGCGCTCCGAGAGGTTCTTGAAGACCTTGCCGGCGACACCCTCGGGCGCGCCGTGCAGCGCCAGCGCGAGGGTCTTGGTCTCCACCGCGCGGAGCAGCTCCTGCATCCCGCGGTCGTCCACGTGAGCGAGCGACTCGAACGTGAACACGAGATCGCGCAGCTGCTGCGCGCTGTCCGCGTCCTGCGCGCCGAGGGCCTCGAGGAGGCGCCGGGCCTCCGCTCGATCGAGGCTCGCGAGCAGCCCGGCCGCCCGGTCGAGCCCGGTCGGCCTCGCACCCTCCTGCGGCGTCACCGAATCCCCGAGCCGGTCCTTCAGGCACGAGGCGACGTCGGCGACGACCTCCTCCCGCACCTGCCGCATCCGCGCCATGCGGAGCAGGGTCTCGACCCTCGCCGGCTCGGGCACGCTCGACAGCACGCGCGCCGCGCGCGCCGGCGGGAGACAGAGGAGGAGGAGGGCGCGGGTCTGCGGGTGCTCGGTCGCGAGGACGCCCCCGAGCGCCTCGTCCGCGCACCGGAGCAGGGGCCCGAGCTGCCGGGCCAGGGGGTCGCCGTCCGGGCCGAGCAGTTCCGCCTTGACCTCCTCGGGAAGCCCCGTCTGGTCCAGCAGGCGCCGGGCGTACTCCCGCCCTCCCGCCTCCGCCCTGGGGCGGACCGCCTCGAGAAAGAACTCTTCGAGAACGCGCCGCGCGAGATCGGGCTCGACGGGACCCAGCTTCGCGACCTCGGACGTCACGCGCCGGATGTCGTCGGCAGGCAGATGGCGGACGATCTTCGCGCCCACCTCCTCGCCGAGCAGCACGCACAGGATCGCCGCCTTGCGCGAGCCGGACAGCGGGATCGCCTCCCCCGCCCCGCTCACGCGCCGCGACCTCCGCTGCCGAGCCAGCCGCGCACGACGAGCGCGGCCGCCTCCGGGTTGTCGCGGGCCGCCTCGAGCAAGCGCTGCCGGAGATCTCCCGACGGACCCCCGCCCGCCACGAGCTCTCCCCTGGCCAGGCGCGCCTGCAGCTCGGCGACCGTCGGCAGGCCGGCACCCGCGGCCGGTTCCGCCCGCAGCCCTCGAAGCGCGGACAGCGCGGGCCGCACGATGAGCAGCGCGATCAGCAGCACGGCGAGCGGCAGCACCGCGTATCGCGCGATCTGGAGCACGGGGCCCCACCAGTCGGCGGAACCGGGCCCCTCCTCGGAGGCGGGACCACCCGCGGGTGTTTCGAACGGGATGTTCTCGACGATCAGCGTGTCGCCCCGCTCCTCGACGATGCCCGCGGCCGCGCGCACGAGATCGGAGATCTTCCGCATCTCCTCCTCGGAGCGGGGTACCGAGCGTCGCTCGACCTTTCCGTCCGCGCCCGGCGACTCCTGCACGGCGTTGTCCACCACCACGGCCACGGACTGCCGGGCCACGCCTCCGGGCGGCTGGGCGATGGTGGCCACGGTCTTGCTGATCTCGAAGTTGGTCGTGCTCGACTGCGACTCCTCGGCCCCGGCCGCGGGGGAGACCGCCGGCGGGGGCTCGCCCGGGAGGTTCGACGCGGTGCCGGGCACGCCGCCGGGGCCGGAGCTCCCGCGCCGCGTTCTCGTCTTGAGCTCGCTGCGAACGACGGCGCTGTCCGGATCGTAGCTCTCCTCGACCTTCTGGACGCGCGCCAGGCTCAGCTCCACGGTGGCGCGGGCGCGCACGCGGCCCGCGCCGACGACCGGTTCGAGGATGGACAGGAGCCTCGCCTCGAGACTCGTCTCGAGACCCCGCTTGGCTTCCAGCTGCGCGGAGGAGAGCGTTTCGACCTCCTCCGGTCCGCCCCCGTCCGACAGCATGCGCCCGTGCCCGTCAATGACGCTCACGCGGGAGGGGTCGAGCCCCTCGACCCCGCTGGCGACCAGGTGGGCGACCGCGGCCACCTGGTTCGGCGACAGCGACCGGCCGGACTTGAGCTTGAGGACGACCGAGGCGCTCGGCTCCCGCCGCTCTCCCGCGAAGACCGTTTCGGGCGGCAGCGCCAGGTGAACCCGCGCGGAGTCCACCACGTCGAGGCTCTGGATCGTGCGCGCGAGCTCCCGCTCGAGCGCGCGGCGGTAATTGACGTTCTGCACGAAGTCGGACATGCCGAAGGCGGGCTTGTCGAAGATCTCGAAGCCGACCCCGCCGCTGCGGGGCAGCCCCTCGGCGGCCAGGTCGAGCCGCAGCTCGTCCACCTGCTCGACCGGAACCTCGACGAGCGTCCCGCCTGCGCCGAGCCGGTAGGGGACGCGCCTCTCCTTGAGCGCGGCGAGGACCGGGGCGGCGTCCTCGCTGCGGAGGTTGCTGAAGAGCACCGCGTAGCGGACGCGGGTCGCGTAGGCGCTCACCGCCCAGACCAGGCCGGCGGTGGCGGCGACCGCGAGAACGATCTGGACCTTCTGGCGGGCCGTCAACCGCCCGAGCAGCTGCCGCAGAGCGTCGAGCTGGGCAGACATGGGCTCCGTCCCCCCTCGCTACGCGCCCATCCGCATGATCTCGCGGTAGGCCTCCACCAGCTTGTTGCGGATCTCCATCATGGTCTTGAACGCGATCTCCGCCTCCTCGACCTTCAGGAGGACATCGTGCAGATCCACCTCCTCGCCCCGGGCGAAGGCGGCCTGCGCCGCCTCGCCCTCCCGCTGGAGCCGGTCCACGGAGGCGATCGCCTCCTCGAGAAGCTCGCCGAAGGAGGGGCGGCCCCGCGACGGTCCCGCGGCCGACCGGGCGATGTCCGCCACATCTCCTGCGGGGGCGACCGGGCGAACGCCGTCCACGGTCACCTCAAGATGCCGAGCGCCGAGCGGAACATCTCGCGAACGCTCCGGACCAGCGTGACGTTCGCCTCGTAGGAGCGCGTGGCCGACAGCATGTCCACCATCTCCTCGACCGGATCCACGTTCGGGTACAGCACGAAGCCGTCGGCGTCGGCGTCGGGATGGCCCGGCTCGAAGCGAAGCGCCGGCGGGGAGGAGTCCTCGACGACCCGCTCGACGCGGACCGAGCGCAGCGCGCCGGCGAGGGAGTCCTCGAAGCGGGCGGGCAGCGGCTCGGCCAGGAAGACCGGCTCCCTGCGACGGTAGGGTCCTCCTTCCGGCGTGCGCGTCGTGCGCGCGTTGGCGAGGTTGGAGGCGACGAGCTCCATTCGGGTGCGCTGGGCGGCGAGCCCTGTGGCCGCGATGGCGAAGGCGCGTTCGAGGCTCATGTTCCGGTCCTCCCATCGGTGACGGCGTAGACGAGCAGGGCGAAGCGCTTGCGGACGAGCTCGGCGGCGGCCTGGTATCGGCCCTGGAGAGAGGCGAGCAGCGTCATCTCGAAGTCCACGTCCACGGTGTTCCCGTCGTTTCGCATCCGCCTCGGCTCTCGCTCGACGATTGCGGCCGAGGCGCGCTCTGCCGCGGGGTCGAGGTGGTTCGGGTGGGTCCGCAGGGGCTCGAGCCGGCCGGCGCCCGCGAGCGCGTCCTCGAAACGCGCGTCCACGGCCCGATAGCCCGGAGTGTCCACGTTGGCGAGGTTCGAGGCGACCGCGGACACGCGGCGCGAGGCGCGCTCGAGCGCTCGATGCAGGAGCGTGACCGTGGCGTCCCGGACCGGCCCGATCATCTCGCCCTCCCTCCGCGGGCCGCACCGGCAAGACCCGTGCCCCCGACGGGGGCCCGTCGGCGCGGTGCGATCCGCCGGGCGGTCGCGGCCGGACCCTGCCGCCGGCTGGCGCGATCCTGCCGCTTCACCGCGAAGCCTCCAGGATGGGCGCCCCGGCGTCCCGGTACTGCTTCAGCTTGTGCCTCAGCGTGCGCGGCGAGATGCCGAGGGCCGCGGCCGCCTCGGCGCGATTGCCTCGCGTCGTCAGGAGGACCCTTCGGATCGTCTCGCGCTCCGCCTCCTCAAGGCTCGCGGGCAGGGGCGCCGGCTCGGCGTCGCGGCGAGGGGCCGGCTCGAGAGCGATGTGCTCGGCGTCGAGCACGGCCCCGCCCGAGAGAATCGCTGCGCGCTCGATCGCGTTCTGCAGCTCGCGCACGTTGCCGGGCCAGAGGTGGGCCCGAAGCTTGTCGAGGGCCGCGCGCGTGAGCCGGGCCTCGGGCCCCGCGAACCGCTGCGCGAAGCGGATGGCGAGCGGCTCCACGTCCCGCGGCCGCTCCCGGAGCGGGGGGATCCGGATCGCGAGCACCCGCAGCCTGTAGTAGAGGTCCTCCCGGAACCGGCCGCGCGCGACCTCCTCCCTCAGGTCACGATGGGTCGCCGCGACGACGCGCACGTCCACGCGGACCGGCGTCTCGGACCCCACCGGCTGCACCTCCCGCTCCTGGAGCACGCGCAGCAGCCGCGCCTGCAGGTCCGGGCTCATCTCCCCGATCTCGTCGAGGAGCAGCGTGCCGCCGCTGGCCGCCTCGAAGTGCCCGCGCCGGTCCCTGAGGGCCCCGGTGAACGCCCCCTTGCGGTGGCCGAACAGCTCCGCCTCGAGGAGCTCGCGCGGAAGCGCCGCGCAGTTGACGGCGACGAAGGGGCCGGCCCGGCGGCTGCTCTCGCGATGGATGAGCCTCGCGAAGACCTCCTTCCCGGCGCCGGACTCGGCCTCGAGCAGGACGGTGACGTCGCTCGGCGCGGCCCTCATGGCCAGTTCGACGGCGGCCATCGTCGCCGGATCCTCGGCCACGATCTCCACGTCCGAACCGCGGGGGCCGCCCGCGGCAGCGCGCCGGCGCGCCGCCTCCTCGACGGCCGCGACGAGCTGCTCGGGGGAGAACGGCTTCGTCAGGTAGTTGATCGCCCCGTCCCGCAGGCAGGACACGGCCGACGGAACGGTGCCGTGGGCCGTCACGACGACGACTCCAGTCGAGGGAGCGACGGCGCGCGCGCGGCCCAGGAGGCCGTGCCCGTCCAGGCCGGGCATCCTGAGGTCGGTCACCACCACCGCGTAGCAGCGGCGGGCGAGCGCGGAAAGCGCTTGTTCGCCGGAGCAGACCGAGTCCACGGCGAACCCGTCACGCTCGAGCACGCGGCACATGGCGAGCGCCATGTGCGGATCGTCGTCCACGACCAGGACCCGCTCAGACACCGCGCTTTTCCTCCTTGTCCAAGAGGGCGGGCAGCTCGACCGAGGCCCGCGTCCCCTTCCCGGGGGCGCTCTCGAGCGCGATGCGGCCGCCGTGTCGCTCGACGATGGCATGGGCGATCGCGAGGCCGAGCCCCGTGCCGCCCGGGGTGCGGCTGAAGAAGGGGTCGAACACGCGGGGAAGGTCCTCGGGGGCGATCCCGCGGCCCGTGTCCTCCACCTCCAGTACGGCGGCCGACCGGCGCCCGATCGCGCGCACCGTGATCCGGCCCCCGGCCTCCGTCGCGGCGAGAGCGTTGCCGAGGAGATTCAAGAGAACTTGCCGGAGAGCTTCGGGGTCGGCCTCGACGCGAACGCTCGCCTCGGGCCCGGGGGCCTCGACGAGGACGCCGCGGGAGGCGCACACCGCGGCGAACAGCGCGCAGACGTCCCGCGCCACCGCCGCCAGGTCGAGCTCGCGAGGGGAGCAGCGAGCCGGGGCGGCGAAGCTCAGGAGGTTCGAGACCGTGGTCTCGAGGCCGGCGCTCGCAGCGAGGATTTGCTCCGCCATCTCCCTCGACGAGGGCCGATCGGCCAGGTCGTCCCGCAGCATCGCGGCGAACAGGCGGATGCTGCCCAGCGGGTTGCGAAGCTCGTGGGCGAGCTCGGCCGCCATCCGGCCGAGCGCCTCGAGCCGCCTCCGCCTCCCGCCCTCCTCCTCTTCGCGCCGGATGCCCGTGACGTCCTGGACGGTGAGGACCTTGGTCGGCTCCTCGCCCCGCACCGGAACGACGGTGGCCGCGAGCTCCACGGGCCCCTGCGGTGTGTGCCTGTGGAGCCGCGCCGCGGCGCGGCCGTCCGCGCGCCCCCGGACGAGGTCGGAGAGGACGGGATCGGCGATCGGGCCGCCCGCGACACCGAGCCCGAGCCGCGCGAAGGAGCGGTTCACGCGCAGGAGGGTCCCTTCCGGGCCGACGACCGCGACACCTTCCTCGAGGGAGTCCAGGACCGCCTCGATGCTGCGGTGAGCGCGCGCGAGACGGCGCTCGAGGTCGGCGACCCTGGCGCTCAGGTGGTCGTGCCGTTGCGCGAGGCCGGCGCAGGCGGCCTCGAACCGCTCGAAGGCGCGCGCGAGAAGCTCGCCGCGAGCCGGAGGAGCGCTCGCCGACGGGGACCCGGCGCCGTCGAGGGAGCTGCGCATCGCAGCGTGGAGCAGCAAAAGGCGTTCCCGAACGACGGAGCTGTGCAACTCGCGAGAGATCGCGCCCTTCGGCCCCTCCACCAGGCCGCCGCGCCTGCGACCGTCGGATCGTTGACTGCGGCCGGGGGATCTCCAACGGCGGGATGCGGTTCCGACCGACACGCCCGAGATTAGAAAAACCGCTAGTTACCGCTCGAAAACGGCGTGCGGCGCTTGACTCCTTCACCCTGCGGCATATTGTCAAGCTCGGTTTCCGAGCGCGGTCAGGGGGCAGCGGGCGGATCGCGGAGTCGCACGCTCGGGCCGGGGGAAACGCAGGAGTGTTTGCACGCAGGGCACTGGTGGTCGGCACCAGCCCGCCACAGACCGCTCGGGTATCCGAGATCGCGAGGGCGTGCGGCATCGAGGTCGAGCCCGCCGAGACCGCGGAGGAAGCCGCGAGCCGGCTCGCCGAGAGCCCTCCGGATCTCCTTCTTGTCCACTCGGGTGCCGGCTGCACTGCCGTCGCCGGCCTTCTCGAGACGGCGAGCCGCGAGCAACCGGGGGTTCTCCGGTTCGTCCTGACCGACGCTCCCACCGTCGAGGAGGCGGTCGAGGTCGTCATCGCCGGCGCGGACGGCTACCTGCCCTCCCGGTTCGACGCCGCGGCACTCGGGGCCGCGATCGAGAAGGCGGCGCGCGGCCGGCGCCGCTGCGGGATCGCGGCGGCCGAGGCGGCCTCCGAACTGGTCGAGATCAGCTCGGCGATGCGGGAGGCCGCGGCTCGGCTGAGGATGGTCGCGCCGACCGACACGACGGTCCTGCTCCTCGGCGAGAGCGGCACGGGCAAGGAGGTCGCCGCGCGCTTCCTCCACGCGAACCACCCGCGACGCCGTTGCGGCCCGCTCGTCGCGGTCCACTGCGGTGCGGTGCCGGACGGCCTGCTCGAGAGCGAGCTGTTCGGGCACGTGCGGGGTGCGTTCACCGGCGCCGAGCGCGAGCGGATCGGCCGATTCGAGCAGGCCCACGGAGGAACGCTCTTCCTCGACGAGATCTCGACGATGAAGCCCGAGGCGCAGGTGCGCCTCCTCAGGGTCCTGCAGGAGCGACAGATCTCTCGCGTCGGCTCGCTCGAGACGCGCCCCGTGGATGTGAGGGTCGTCGTCGCGAGCAACCAGGACCTCAAGCGCCTGGTCGCGCAGGGCCACTTCCGCGAGGACCTCTTCTATCGGGTGAGCTCCTTCCCGGTCCGGCTGCCTCCGCTGAGGGAGCGGCTCGCGGATCTGCCCCGGCTCGTCCAGCTGCTCGCGGAGCGGGCGGCGCGGAAGGCCGGCCTGTGCCGTCCTCGCCGGTTCTCGCCGGATGCGCTGCGGGCGCTCGCGGCCTGGAGCTGGCCGGGCAACGTCCGCGAGCTCGAGAACGCGGTGGAGTACGCGACGATCCTCGCCGGCGCCCGCGAGCTGGTCCTGCGGGAGGACCTGCCGCCCGAAGTCGCGGGAAGCCCTGAGACCGACCGGCCGCAGGCCGGCGCCTCGGTGCTCGTCACCGAGGAGGGGATCAGCTTCCGGCGGGCGGTCAGCAACCTCGAACGCGAGCTGATCCTCCAGTCGCTCCGGCTCGCCGACGGGAACAAGGCGCGGGCCGCGGAACTGCTGGACCTCAAGCGGACGACGTTTCTCGAGAAGCTGAGGCGCCTCGAGGAGGAGGGCCTGCTCGTCCCCGGTCAGGCCGACCGGTTGATTCCAGCCGCCCCGGGGACCCCCTCGTAGCGGCGCACCGCCGACGCCCGGTCCTCGAGGGAGTCGAGGCGGGCTCGAACCTCCTCGCGCAGGGCTCGCAGCGCCTCGACGCACTGTGCGCCGGCACGCTCGACGGCCGTGGCCGCCTCGCCCAGGCTCGCCGGGAAGGCGGCCCCGACCGGGACGCCCTCCTCCGCGAAGGCACGCTCGAGGAGCTCGAGCGCCCGGCCGCGCCGCCCGACGAGCTCCTCGAGGCGCTCGACCTGCCCGTCGCGGGCCGCCCGGACGATCTCCTCCGTGGCGGCCCGAG
>JBBIHW010000091.1:4586-10329 GCA_037446795.1 Acidobacteriota bacterium | reverse complement strand
GGCAGGCCGGCGTCCACCAGCGTGGCCAACTGGCGGGTGAAGGTCGTCAGAACCTTGGACTTGACCTTGCCGCCGAGTCCGGGAATGCGGATGTTGATGTTGACGCCGCGTTTGGCCTTGCCCTTCGCGCCCGGGGCGGGCGCCGCCGAGCGGACGGCGCCTGCGGTCCTGCTGGTCCGGGGCGCCACCATCTGGACCCAGGGCCGCGAGGGCCGACTCGAGGGGGCCGACCTGCTCGTGCGGGACGGCAAGGTCGCGACGGTGGGACGCGGGCTGCGGGCCCCGGCCGGCGCTGTCGTGCTCGAAGCCGCGGGCAAGCACGTCACCCCGGGACTCGTGGACTGCCACAGCCACATCGCGATCCGCGGCGGCGTGAACGAGGGCTCGAACAACGTCACCGCCGAGGTCCGCATCCAGGACGTCGTGGACCCGACCGACGTGAGCATCTACCGGCAGCTCGCGGGCGGCCTGACGGCCGCCCACCTGCTCCACGGCTCCGCGAACTCCATCGGCGGCCAGGACGCGGTCGTCAAGCTCCGTTGGAACGCGCCGGCCGAGAGGATGATCCTGCGCGGCGCCCCTGCCGGCATCAAGTTCGCGCTCGGCGAGAATCCGAAGCGGTCCAACTTCCGGGCGCCCGAGGCTCCCCCGCGCTACCCCGCGACGCGCATGGGGGTGATCGAGTCCATCCGCGAGCGTTTCCAGGCCGCGCGCGACTACGTGCGCGAGTGGGAGGAATACCGAAAGCTCCCCAAGGCCGCCCAGGAGCGGGCGAAGCCTCCGCGGCGGGATCTCCAGCTCGAGGCGATCGCGGAGATCCTCCGGGGCGAGCGGAGGATCCACAGCCACGCCTACCGGCAGGACGAGGTGCTGGCATTGATCCGTCTCGCCGAGCAGTTCGGCATCCGGATCGCGACGTTCCAGCACGTCCTCGAGGGGTACAAGATCGCCGACGAAATCGCGGCGCACGGTGCCGGCGCCTCCACGTTCAGCGACTGGTGGGCCTACAAGCTCGAGGCGTACGACGCGATCCCCTACAACGGCGCCCTCATGCACGACCGCGGCGTGCTCGTCTCCTTCAACTCCGACTCCGCGGAGCTCGCGCGCCGGATGAACCTCGAGGCGGCGAAGGCGGTCAAGTACGGCGGCCTCGCCGAAGAGCGTGCGCTCGACTTCGTGACCCTCGGCGCCGCCCGGCAGCTCGGCGTGGACGGCAGGATCGGAAGCCTCGAGCCGGGGAAGGACGCGGACTTCGTGGTCTGGTCCGGACATCCGCTGAGCGTGTACTCCGTGGTGGAGCAGACGTGGGTGGAGGGGGTGCTCGAGTTCGACCGGCAGCGCGACCTCGCCGAGCGCGAGGCTCGAGACAAGGAGCGGGAGGAGCTGATCCGGGCGGTCCGGGACGGCGAGCGGCCGCGCGGGGAGGACGGCGAGAGAACCGAACAGAGAGAGAAGCAACAGGAGGCGAAGGAAGCGCAGGTCCCTGTCCGGCAGGAGCCGGCGGCGCGCGAGACCGCCCGGGGGCCTGCCGGGGAGGCGCCGCTCCGTCTCGACTACCGCGACCGCCTGCGCCGCGGCGGACCCGCGGTCTCCATCGTCCACGCGACCGTGCACACGGTGTCCGGCGTGACGATCCCGGACGGCACGGTCTCCTTCAGGGATGGCCGGATCGTCGAGGTCGGTGCAGGGCTCCGGCCCCTGCCGGACGCCTCCGTCGTCGAGGCGCGGGGCCTCCACCTCTACCCGGGACTCGTGGACGCCGAGACCGGCGTCGGGCTCATCGAGATCGGCTCGGTGGCCGGCAGCGTGGACCTGTCGGAGGCGGGAGCCATCAACCCGCAGGTCAACACGGCGATCGCCGTGAACCCGGACTCCGAGCTGATCCCCGTGACGCGAGCCAACGGCCTCACCCACGTCCTGAGCGTCCCCGAAGGGGGGCTCGTCAGCGGCAGCTCGGCCCTGATCCGCCTCGACGGGTGGACGTGGGAGGACCTGGTCGCAGCGAGCCCGGTCGCCATGCACGTCCGCTGGCCGCGGTTTCGGATCCTGCGGCGCTCCTTGTTCGGCGCACCTCCTCCTTCGGAGGAGGACCAGAAGAAGGAACGGGACGAGTCGCTCGAGAAGATCCGCAAGCTGTTCGAGGACGCCCGGGCGTACCGCAAGGCGCGGGAGGCCGCCTCGCGCCGGGGCGCCCGGGCCGATTTCGACGCGGCGCTCGAGGCGATGCTGCCGGTCCTCGACAGGACGCTCCCCGTGGTGGTCCACGCGGACGAGATCCGACAGATCAAGAGCGCTCTCGAGTGGGCGGAGCGGGAAGGCGTGCGCCTCGTGATGGCGGGCGCGGGGGACCTCTGGCGGGTCGCCGACACTCTCCGCGCGAGGGACATCCCGGTCATCGTCGAGTCCGTCCTCTCCCTTCCCGAGCGGGAGGACGAGCCGTACGACGCGGCCTACACCCTGCCCGCGAAGCTCCACGCCTCGGGCGTCAGGTTCTGCATCGCGAGCGCGGGGGGAGGCTTCGGGTCGGCGAATACCAGGAACCTCCCGTACCACGCTGCGATGGCCGCGGCCTTCGGGCTGCCGCGGGAAGAGGCCCTGAAGGCGATCACTCTCTATCCTGCCGAGATCCTCGGCGTGGGACGCGAACTCGGCTCGATCGAGCCGGGAAAGTCGGCGAGCCTGATCCTGACCGACGGGGACCCGCTCGAGATCCGCACGCGGGTGAGGGCGGCGTGGATTGACGGGCGCGCCGCCGCCCTCGAGGACAACCGTCACGAGAGGCTCTACCGGAAGTACCGAGATCGGCCGAGACCCTCTGCGGCGGGTCGCTGAGGCGCCGCGGCCCGGTCAGCGAGACCCGAGCACCCGGAACCACGCCTCGCCGCGGGCGAGGACGCGGCCGGTCCCGCTCCTCCCCTCGACGGTCCAGCGATAGGAGCCCGGCCCGAGCAGGGCGAGCTCGCCCGGCTTGAGCTCCAGCCCCGCCGACGCCGACGCTCGGTGGAAGACGACGTCGCCCGATCCTTCCCGCTCCGCGGTGACGATGTAGGAGGTCGCCTCGGGCACGGGCCTCCAGCGGAGCGACCGCGGGGGCGCGTCGAGCGTCCCGCTCGGCTCGATCACGGTGACCGCCGGCACGTCCTGCTCGGGCGCGGGCGAGGTCGAGAGCATCCCGCCGAGGAGGACGAGCCCGGCGAGCGCCACGACGAGCGCCGCGGCTCCTCCCGCCGCAAGCCAGAGACTCCAGGTCCTCGTCGGGCGTCGAGCGGCATCGTCGCCGGCGCCCTCGCGCTCTCGACGCGGCTCGAGGGAACCGTTCGTCCCCCCCGAGGCGCTCGTCACGATCGCCCTCCTCGCGCGCGCCGAGGCCGGAACGGGGCAGCTCGCGGGACCGGCCGCCGGGCGGCGGGTCCAGATTGCCCCCCGGGCCGCGGGGAGTCAACCGTCCGGTCGGGACGGTTGGGACGGCAGGAGCGGTGGGCTAAGCTGCCTCCCGTGGGCGAGCGCAGCCGCGCCGCGGTCTTGTCGGTCCTGATGAGCGCCCTCTCACCCGCGGCCGGAGCCGCGCCGGTCGGCACGCCGCCCGGTCGGCACGCCGAGACACCTGCTCCCGCCGCCGCCGAGCGAGATCGGGAAGGACTCCTCCCCGTCCTCGGCCGCGACGCCCGCCACCTGTTCACGCGCCCGCTTCAGCTCGATCGGAACGGGTGGGCGAAGGTCGCTGCGGTCGCCACGGCGACCGCGTCGCTCTACGCGCTCCGGGACGACCTGCGCGAGTTCGCGCTCGAGCGAGGAGGCCCGGGCACGGACCGCTTCCTGCGCGACGTCCGCACGATGGGCAAGGGGGCCGTCGCCCCCGCCCTCGCGGCCTCGGCCCTGCTCGCCTCGCTCGGCACGCGCGATCGGCGCGAGCGGGAAACCGCGCTCCTCCTCCTCGAGTCCGCGGCCTGCTCCGCCCTCCTCGCCGGCGCCGGATCCTTCGTCCTCGCCACCGACCGGCCGCGCGATGGCGGCCGCGTTCGCTACTTCCGGACAGGCGGCCACGGCGTCTCGCTGGACGCGGCGCTCGCGGCCTCGATCGTCGAGCCGCTGAGAAGGCAGTACCTGATCGTGCAGGCGCGAGACGGGCCGTGGCGCAAGGCGGCGAAGCGGGCCGCAGCGGCTCTCCTCTACACGGGAGCCGCCCTCACCGCGCACCAGCGCGTGCGCTCCGACGCCCACTGGGCGCCGGATGCCTTTCTCGGCGCGATGACCGGGCTGTTCGTCGGGGGAATCCTGTGCGACGCCCACGGGAAGCCGAACCGCGCGGCGGTCGAACCCGTCGCCGGGCGGCTCTCCGACGGGGCGGTCACCTTCGGGATCCGCGCGCGGATGTGACCGCGCGAACAGCGGTCAGTCGGACAGCGCCGCGGCCTCCTCGAGCGCCTTCCGGCGCACCGCCTCGAACTCGTCCCCGGGCCGCCACGCGGGCATCTCGTCGGCCTCGGCGGCGGCGAGCCCCGCGATGAAGGCGACCCGTGCGTCCTCGACCATTCCCTCGAGGTCCCACTCCGGCGAGAGCTCGTCGCTCGGCCTGTGGTAGTGGGCCTGGACCCAGGCGTCCTGCTGCTCGCGGCCCCAACCGGGCGGCCTCCCGACGACCTCCACTCCTTCGTCGAAGTAGAGCCCGGGAACGCCGATCCTCGCGAAGCTGAACTGGTCGGAGCGGTAGTAGTGGCCTCGATCGGGAAACGCCTCTTCGACGATCCGCCGCCCCTGCCGCGCTGCGGCGGCCTCGGCCACCGCGTCGAGGCTCGACTTGCCGCGCCCGACGAGTACGAGGTCGAGGGTCCGGCCCCAGATGTTGCCGCCGTCGAAGTTGACGACGGCGGCGATCCGGCCTGCGGGGAACGTCGGGTGCGCCGCGTAGTAGGCCGACCCGAGCAGCCCCTGCTCCTCCGCGGCCACTGACATGAACAGCACGGAGCGGCGCGGGGGCTCGGGCAGCGACGCGAAGGCGCGGGCGATGGCGAGCAGCTGCGCCACGCCGGCCGCGTTGTCCCGCGCGCCGTTGTAGATCCGGTCACCCGTGGTATCGGGCTCGCCGACGCCCAGGTGGTCGTGATGCGCGGTGAAGATCACGGCCTCGCGCGCGAGCCGGGCGTCGCGGCCCGGCAGCAGCCCGAGGACGTTCGCGGTCTCGACCCTGCGCAGGGCGGCCGGGATCGAGACCGAGGTGCTGACACCGAGTCGCACGGGCCGGAAGTCGCGGCTTCGGGCCGAGGCGACGAGCCTCGACAGGTCGTGCCCGCCGAGGGCCGCGAGCCGCGCCGC
This sequence comes from Acidobacteriota bacterium, assembly GCA_037446795.1. GTDB lineage: Bacteria > Acidobacteriota > Polarisedimenticolia > Polarisedimenticolales > JBBIHW01 > JBBIHW01. The sequence continues at coordinate 5,016 of JBBIHW010000091.1, read as the reverse complement.
CGCCTCCTCCGTGACCCAGCCCTGAACCGCGAGCCGAGGCTCGCCCGAGGACGGCAGCTCGAACTGCTCGCCGGTCCAGCTCGAGCGAACGACCTCCCAGGGATAGCCCGCCGAGGGCGTCGTGTGAACGATGATGGCGCCAGCGGCCCCTCTGCCCGCCGCCGTCTCGTACTTGTAGTCCCACCGGCCGTAGTAGAGGCGCCTCGCCCCCGCGAACAGGGAGGGGTCCCAGTCGGGATCGTTGTTCAGGACGAGGAGGACCTTTCCCGTGACGTCCTCTCCCTTGAAATCGTCCCAGCGGAACTCGGGTGCCTCGATCCCGTAGCCGACGAACACGACCTCCGCGGCCTCGAGGGTGGCCTGCGTGTCCTGGCGGCCGTTCGTCGCGATGAACTCCTCGCCGAAGCGCAGTGCGAGGCTCCCGCGCTGG
>JBBIHW010000091.1:0-4565 GCA_037446795.1 Acidobacteriota bacterium | reverse complement strand
AAGCGCCACTCCCCCGGCGGCTGGGACGTGACTCCCACCATCTCGAAGGGCTGCTCGAACGAGCCGTCCGGACCGCCGGGGCTCAACCCCAGCGCGCGAAACTCCGACTCGACGTACAGGCGCGCCAGCCGGTCACCGCGGCTCGCGGGTGCGCGGCCCTCGAGAAGATCGTCCGAGAGGAACCGGATCGCCCCCTGGAGGGCCCCCGCGGTGATCTCTCGCTCGGCGCGATCCGCGCCGCGCGGAAGGGGCAGCGTCCCGCCCGCCGCGCCGAGCGCCGACAGAAGGGCGCACGCGGACGCGAGAAGCGCCCTCACGAGCCCTGCGCGGCCGCGGTGGTGGCAGCAGGCGCGACCCGTACGGGCAGGCTGAAGCTCTCCTGCGCCGCCTTGACGGTCACGAAGGCCTTGCGGTCGGGTGTGGCCTCCGCCGCCTCCCAGGACACCTTGATCCGGAGGGACTTCGGGTTGTCCGGCACGGGCTCGAGCTCGGCCCTGAGCCCAGGGGCGTCGGTCTCGACGGCCACGCCGGCACGGTCCACGTCCTTGCGGAGGACGGCGGTGGCCACGCCCTCGGCGGGCTTGCCGGCCCCCTGCGCCCTGAGCAGGAGGTAGTACGGCGAGAAGCTGACTGCCGGAGGCACGGCAACCGTGACCGGGACCTTCACGACGGGCTCCCTCGACAGTCCCGTGCGGAACTGGACCTGGGCCGTGTGCTGGCCGCCGCGCAAGCCGTCTGCCGCGCGGACCTCGACGACCCAGTCCCCCGGGAAGGCGGGCACGGAGCCCGGGAGCAGCTCGGACTCCGAGACCTTCCGCGCCGACGTCTCGAGCCACGGGACGCTCGCCTCCAGGCCGGTCAGCTCCAACTCTCCCTTCTCCTCGGGCTCCTTGCGCACGACGAGCCGCCCGACAGCCCCCCGCTCGCCGCGCGTCGCGATGTGCAGGCGCGTCCCTGGCAGGAGCTTGACGCTTCCCGCCAGTCTCGCCTTCAGCGTCAAGGTGGCCTTCGGGCTGTCCGGATCGTTGGTCGTCACGGTGATCTTCTTGGAGATCGGCCCGCGCATGCCTTCGGTCTTCACCGTGGCCACGATCTTGCCCGCCTGACCAGGCGGGATCGCCTCGTCGAACGAGGCGACGGCGCAGCCTCAGCCGGGGTCCACGGACAGGAGCTTCAGGAGCTGGCCGCCCGCGTTGCGGACGACGAAGGTCGCCTCGATCCTGGTTCCGGGCAGGACGTCGCCGAGGTCCATCTCGGGCGAGTCCGCCTGGAATCGTGGGGGCGACCCCGCCCCGCCCGTCTGGGCCGCGGCGGGCGGGAGGGCAATCCCTCGAAGCGCGAGGCCGAGCACAGCGGCGAGCCCGCCCGCGGAAAGAAGCCTGATCCTCATCGTGTCACCTCTCTTGCGTGCCGGCAGCGGACAGGAAAGGATACGCGAGGGATCGGGGTTTGCCCACGCCCGGCCCGCGGTATTTCCGGGTGGCCCCGGACCGGAGGGGGCTGGAGGACCATGGAGCCGCACCGCCCTGCCACCGACGAGATCGAGGTCCACTCGCTCGAGGAGGGACCGATCCGTGCGCGCCGCGTGGACCGCCCGGAGGAGGAGTGGCGCAAGCTGCTCGGCCCCGAACCGTTCGCGGTCCTGAGACTGCGTGCCACCGAGCCCGCGTTCAGCGGGCGCTACTGGGACCATCACGACGAAGGGGTCTACCGGTGCGCGGGTTGCGGGCTCGACCTCTTCACCTCGGACCGGAAGTTCGACTCCGGCACGGGCTGGCCGAGCTTCTGGGCCCCCGTCTCGGAGAGAAACGTCGAGACCGAGACGGATCGGAGCCTCGGCATGGTCCGCACCGAGGTGCACTGCCGGCGCTGCGGCGGCCACCTCGGCCACGTCTTCGAGGACGGGCCGCCCCCGACCGGGCTGCGCTACTGCATCAACTCGGCGGCGCTCGACTTCTCCCCGCGTTGAGCCGATCGCGGGTGCGCGGGCCTCCCGCCGCGGGCGCGGCGCGCCTCCGCAGGCCGGCTCGCGAGCGCCGAATCCGGTCTAGAGTTACGCGGGGCGCACGTCGGGGCGCCGGAGGGGGGGAGCGAGATGGACCGGAGGCCGGCCGACCTCCTCAAGCACTACCACGCGCCCGGAACCCCGCCGGGCACGCTGCGCCCCGCGGAAGGAGAGGCGGGGCCGGCCCGCGTCCTGGCCACCACGTACTCGGCCGGAGAGGTCGCCACCCGCGAGCTCGAGGGGCCGTCGGCCTCGAGGGACATCCGTCCCGCAGCCGACCGGGTGAGCTGGGTGCACGTGATCGGCCTCGGCGACGTCGAGGTCCTGAGGGCGTCGGGGGAGGGCTTCGGTCTGCATCCGCTCGCGCTCGAGGACGTCGTCCACCTCGGCCAGCGCCCGAAGGCGGAGGAGTTCGGCGACGTGCTGTTCGTCATCCTGCAGCACGTCTCGGGACGGGCGGGAACGCTCGCGAGGCGGCAGATCGCGATGTTCGTCGGCGCCGGGTTCGTCGTCACGCTCCAGCCCGCGGGCCCCGACCTGCTCGAGCCCATCCGCCGCAGGCTCGACCGGCCGGACTCGCGCCTGAGGCGGAGCGGACCCGGCTACCTGGCGTACAGCGTGGTGGACCTGGTCGTGGACTCGGCGTTTCCCGCCCTCAAGGCCCTGGGCGAGCAGCTCGAGACCATCGAGGCCCTGCGGGCAGCCTACGAGGAGCGCCGCCTGAAGGCCGTCTATTTCCAGAGCGCCGGCGAGGTGCGCGAGCAGAACAAGATGCAGTTCAACGTGCTGATCTACCTGATGCTGGCGATGGCGCTCCTGGCAGCGGTCGTCGGCAGCATCGGGCTGATGGGCACGATGTCCATCAACGTGGTCGAGCGCGGGCGCGAGATCGGCGTGATGCGCGCCATCGGCGCGACGTCGCCTGCCATCGCCCGCCTCTTTGTGATCGAGGGCGTCCTGATCGGGATGCTCTCCTGGCTGCTGGCCTGGCCGCTGAGTTACCCCGGCGCCCTGGCCTTTAGCAACGCGGTAGGCCAGACAGTGATGCACCTGCCGCTCGATTTCGCATTTTCGGTGAACGGCGTTATAATCTGGCTGAGTGTGGTGCTCGTGCTCTCGGCGCTGGCGAGCCTGTGGCCGGCGCTGCGGGCCACGCGGGTCAGCGTGCGCGAGGCGCTGGCGTATGAATGAATCGGCAACAGGCGAATGAACGGAATACGCAATACGTAATGCGTAATACGTAATGCGTAAAGTTGAGGAGGAAACCTATGACGCGGAAGGCATTATTCATCGGGATATGGCTTCTGGCCTTGGGGGGGCTCACCGGATGTGGGGGAGCAACGACGGCGACGCCCACCGACGTGCCGGTGGTTGCGCAAGGCGGGGAGGGCAGCGTCGTGGCCGAGGCGGTGATCGAGCCGGCCCGGTGGAACGACGTGCGCTTCGGTATCAGCGGGGTGGTGGCCCAGGTATTCGTCCAGGAAGGCAGCGTGGTAGAAGCAGGAACTCCGCTGGCACAGTTGGAGACCGCCGACCTGGAACGCGCCGTCGAGCGCGCGCGGATGAGCCTGCGCCAGGCCGAGATCGCCTTAGAGCAACTGCAAGAGCCGCCGGATGAGGCGGATATACGCCAGGCGCAGAACGCGGTGGATCAGGCCGCTGCTGCTCTCGATGCTGCGCGGTTGAATCTCCAGGCGGTGCTCAACAGCCCCCTGCTGAACGAAGCGCTGGAGGACGCGCAGAAGGCGTACGACGACGCCAAACAACGTTACGAGGCCACTCTGGCACGCTACAATCGTGGCGAGATTGACTACTGGTACGTGGACCACGACCGAAAGTTGTACGAGGATGCGGAGTTGGCGCTGCGGCGGGTGCAGCAGCAAGGGGCGGCGCAGCAAACGGCAGCGCGCAACGAGGTGACGCGCGCTCAGCAGGCGTACCAGGAAGCGCAGGATGCGCTGGCGCGGCTGCTGGAGGGGGCCAGGTCGGAGATCGAGGCGGCAGAGTTGGCGGTGCGCGCGGCACAGTTGGCGTTGGCGGAGGCCCAGGACAACCTGGCGCGGGCCACGCTGACGGCGCCGTTCGCGGGCACCGTCACGGCGGTCAATGTCAAGGGAGGCGACGTGGTGGCGGCGGGGCAGAGTGCGTGCGTGCTGGCGACGCTCGATCAACTACAGGCCCGCACCACCGACCTGACCGAGTTGGACGTGGCACGGGTAGCGGTGGGGCAACCGGCGACGGTGACGGTGGACGCGCTGCCGGGCGAAGAGTTCACCGGGAAGGTGAGCGAGATCGCGTTGCAGGCGGGGGACTATCGCGGGGACGTGGTGTACGCGGTGACGGTGGCGCTGGACGATGTGGGCGACGCGCCGTTGCGTTGGGGGATGACGGCGTTAGTGGAGATTGATACGGATCGGTAGGGGCGCGGTCTCCGCGCCCGCCCGCGTAGGGGCGGGTCCTATGCCCGCCCACTGGCGCAACGAAACCCCACGATGTCGAGCCAGTAGTCGGGATCGTTCCTGTTGCGGTAGGCGCCGCGTGCTGTTTCCTGATTGTAGTT
>JBBIHW010000090.1:615-10427 GCA_037446795.1 Acidobacteriota bacterium | reverse complement strand
GTCATTCCCTTCACCGGAATGACGTCCCGAGCCTGTCCGGGGGGCGAGCTCTCCCCCTGGGCCCGCCCCGGCCACGGGGCCTCGGGCGCGGCCGAGCCCGCGCCGGAAGAGACGGGCGTGCGGCAGGCGACGCCGGCGACCCCCCACGCCACGAGCACGAGGGCGGCCACCCCCCGAAGCGAGCGCGTCGTCTCCATTTCGACCTCCCTTCAGAACAGGTACTTCGCGTAGTAGGGAAACGCGAGCGCGGCCAGCACGACGGCGGAAACCACCCACAACAGGAACCTCGTGCCCGTGCGTCGAGCCGGGGTGTGGCAGGCTCCGTCGGCGCTGCACGCCTCGACCCTGGGTCTGCGGTACACCAGGAAGAATCCCGTGCCCAACAGCAGCAGGGTGACGGCGATGAACACCGGGCGCAACGGCTCCAGGGCCACCGCGAACGCCGCCCCGCCGATCCCCAGCAGAGCGACGACCACGGGGCCGATGCAGCATGCGGACGCCGTCAGAGCCGCCGCGACGGCGCCGGCCAACGTGAGGCCTTCTTTCGATGGCTTCATTGCACGTGTCCTCCGACGCGGATTCCTCCGGTTCAGATCTGTCGCAAGGCGGTGGTCAGGGCCTTCTTCAGGTACTCCAGCGCCTCCTCGCCCTTCCCCGCGCGCGCGCAGTTCTTCACGCAGGTATCGATGTGGGCCTCCAGGAGCTTGGTCATCAGGGCGGTCAAGGCGGAGCGGATCGCCGACGACTGGATGAGCAGGTCGTGGCAGTTCGCGCCGGAGTCCATCTGCCGCCCGAGCCCCCGGAGGTGCCCTTCGATCCGGGCGAGACGGTCCCGGATGTCCTTCCGATGGACGTCGCCGACGTTGGCGAAGCTCAGGTCGGCGCGGGCGGTCTTCGCGACGGGACGCGGCATGGGCAACCTCCCCCTCCCCAGGAGGGGCATATCGTACAACGTGCGCCCCCCGCCCTTCCATTCCCTCCGACCGGGGACCCCCGCCCCCGGCACGGACCGCCCGAACGGAGATCTGGGTGCGGCGGGGCTGCGGGGTTGGGCCGCGAGGCGAGCCGCGCCTCGCCGGCCTCGGCGGCGGGGAGCTATGGATCGGTCCCTCCTGGATCGAAGTCATCTATTTGACCGATCGGAAGCGCCCTGCTACTCTTCGGGCCGCGCGTTCGGTGGAGGAGGACTTCGGTGGGCCGTGGGGCAGGATCCGCAGGGGCCGTGGCGCTCGCGACCGCGAGCCTGCTGTGGGGCCTCGCCGGCCAGGCTCGAGGGGCAGAGGGCGAGGGCCCGGTGGCGAGGGAACTCCAGGTCGGCGCGAGCCGCCTGCGCTTCTACGGCCTCTTCAGGCTCGACCTGATTCGCGACGACTCGAAACCCGACAACGCCCAGACTCCTTTCTTCATCCCGAGCGAGGACCCGGCGAGCGGGCCGCGGAGGGGGAACAACTTCACGCTCCACCCCCGGCTCACCCGCCTCGGCCTCGACGCGAGCGGACCCGAGCTGGGTGCGCTCTCCCGCGCGAGGCTCGACGGCAAGCTCGAGGTGGACTTCCAGAACGGCGGACGCGAGTCCCGGCAGATCATCCGGGTTCGTCATGCCTGGGCGAGGCTCGCTTGGCGGAGCCTGTCGCTCCTCGCTGGCCAGACATGGGACCTGATCTCGCCGCTCTACCCGACCGCCAACAACGACACCCTCATGTGGGACGCGGGCAACCTCGGCGACCGGCGCCCGCAGCTGCGGCTCTCCTTCGAGGCTCCCGCGGGCGCGGGGAGGCTGTCCGTGGCCGGCGCCGCGGGCCTCACCGGCGCCATAGACGGGAAGGACCTCGATGCCGACGGGACGCGAGACGGCGAGGCTTCCGGGCTTCCGAACGTCCAGGCGAGGCTCGGCTGGACCCGGCCGCTCGCGGGCGGCAGCGGCCGACTCTCGGCGGGTGTCTGGGCGCACAGGGCCTGGGAGAAAACGGCGACCCCGATAGCAGGCGACGACGAATTCCGCAGCGACTCCGTCGGTCTCGATCTGTTGATCACGCTTCGCGACCGCGTCACCGTCCAGGCCGAGGGCTGGACCGGCCGGAACCTGAGCGACTTCCGGGGCGGCTCGGGCCAGGGCGTCGCCGCGGGCGGCGGCGTCGAGGTTCGGAGCCGTGGTGGATGGGCCGAGGCCGGAGGGCGAACCAGCGCCCTCCACAGGATCTTCGCCGGGATCTCGCTGGACGATCCCGACGACGCGGACCTCCCCGCGCAAGGGCGCATCCTGAATCGCGCCTGGTGGATCGTGAATCGGATCGAGACCCCGGGACCGTTTCTCGTCGGGCTCGACTACGTGCGCTGGAAGACCGACTTCAAGGGGCTCGCTCCGGGAACGGACAACCGGATCAACGCGTACGTGCAGTACGGATACTGAGACGGCGAAGGAGGACGCTCGAATGAAGAAGCAGGTCCCCCGGACGCTCGCCCTGGCGATGCTCGCCGCTGCGGCCTCGCTCCCGCTGCGTCCCGCCAGCGGGAAGCCGGCCGAAAGAACGTTCGAGTTCCGCTACGAGGTCAGCTTCGGGCCCCTGCCCGCGGAGGCGAAGCGGGTTTCCGTCTGGCTCCCCTATCCTTCGAGCGACCCCTGGCAGCAGATCGGCGAGGTCCGCGTGGACGCGCCGTTCGAGACGGAGGTCCGCAGGGATCCCACCTACGGAAACCGTCTCCTGTACCTCACGGCCGAGCGGCCCGGACCCGGCCCGATCCGCCTGGCGATGACCTTCGATGTCCGCCGCAAGGAGAGGATCAACAGGCCGGAGGGCCCCAGCCGGGGAGGAGTCCCGAACTCGGAGGACATCGAGCGCTGGCTCCGGCCCGACCGGCGCGTCCCCCTCGACGAGCGGATCCGCGAACTCGCCCGGGAGGTCAACCGCGGCAGGACGACCGACCTCGACAAGGCACGCGCCATCTACGACTACGTCCTGTCCACCATGCGGTACGACAAAAGCGGCGAGGGATGGGGGCAGGGCGACCTCCTCTGGGCCTGCGACGCCAAGCGGGGGAACTGCACCGACTTCCACGCCCTGTTCATCGGGCTGTGCCGGGCGGCGGGCATACCGGCCAAGTTCGCCATCGGGTTCCCCCTCCCGGCCGACCGCGGGCGGGGCGACGTCGGCGGGTATCATTGCTGGGCCGAGTTCCACGTGAAGGAGCGCGGCTGGATCCCGGTGGACGCCTCCGAAGCGTGGAAGGACCCCGCCAGGCGCGACTACTTCTTCGGCGCCCTCGACGAGAATCGCGTACAGCTGACCGTGGGGCGCGACCTCGTGCTGGACCCGCCCCAGGCGGGCGAGCCGCTGAACTACTTCGTGTATCCGTACGTCGAGGTGGACGGGAAGCCCTGGCCCGACGTGCAGAAGCGGTTCAGCTTCCGCGACATCCAGACGATCTCGGGCTCGATCTCCGCGCCGCCGGAAACGTAGGCGCCGGCGCGGAGCGCGGGCGGCGCGATGCCCCCGGCCGTCAGCGCGACGCAGCGAACCGCCTGCCGACCACGAGCTCGCGAAGCTGACGCAGCGCCTTGCGCTCCACCTGCCGGATTCGCTCCCGGCTGATGCCGATCCGCCGGGCCACCTCCGCGAGGGCCAGCGGGCGGCCGCCCTCCAATCCGAAACGAAGACAGAGGACCGAGCGCTGCCTCGCGGTGAGCTGATCGAGGAGCCGCGCGAGGAGCCTCGGCATCTCGTCGCGGAGAAGGTCGCTGTCGGGCGGCGGGGTTCGCCGTTCGGGCAGCAGCTCCCCGAGGCGCCGGTCGTCGTCGCTGCCGACGAGCTCCTCGAGGGAGACCTCCTGGCGCCAGACGCTCAGGGCGCGCTCGACGTCGGCAGGCTCGAGCCCGCAGCGCTGGGCGATCTCCTCGGCCGTGGGGCTGCGGCCGGTCGCCGCGGTCAGGTCCCGCTCGGCGAGGCGGACGGCCGCGAGGCGCCGCCGCTGGTAGTCGGGAAGGCGGACGAGCCCGGCCTGGACGGCGACGAAGTTCTGCACGCGCTTGCGGACCCACCAGGCGGCGTACGTGGAGAACTTCACGCCCCGGCCCGGATCGAACCGCAGCGCGGCCTCCAGAAGTCCCAGGTAACCCTCGGCCTCGAGGTCCTCCACCGAAACGCCGAGGTCGCGATGGGCTCTCGCCACCCACGCCGCGAACCCGAGATGCGACTCGACCAGGGCCCAGGCCCGACTCCGCGAGTCATCGCCAGCGCGCCCGGTCGCCGGTGCGAGCCGCGCCTGCCCGTTTCCCCCGCCGCCGGTGACCGCCTCGGCCATCGCCGCTCCCCACGTTAGGCAACGCGGCCGACCCCCTGCCGGATTCCAGGGCCCACACTAAGCGCCCGGCGCCCGGGATCCCAGGCGGAGAACTGGTCGCGAGGACGATTCATGCGGACGGCGGCTCCGCGACCGCGTTCGCGTCGAGGATCGGCGACGGCGTGGAGCCGGGGGAAGGCCGCCATTCCGGTTCCTGCGGCGATGGGTGGGTGCAGGACTTCGCCAACGGGAAGCTCGATTGGAGCGCCGTCTCGAAAGGCCGGTCGCGCACCTCCCCCGGCAGCTCGAAGCCGTCAGAAACGGACGCCGAAGGCCAACACCGCCTGCGAGTCGTCCGAGAGGAGGACCTTGACCTGGCCATAGGGCTTCAGATCGCCCCTCGGCACCCCGACGCCGAGCGTGAGGTTCACCCCCAGGTCGGCCTCGTCGTCCTCGCCGGGGAAGTCCCGGTCGGCGAAGACGATGGCAGGACCCGCTCCCGCCCAGATCTCGAGGTCCCCTCGGTTGTGGATGCCCTTCTGGAAGTCCGCGTTGAGGGTCATGAGGTCTGCCCGATCCACGAAGACGAACTCGAAGTTCGGATTGAACCGCCAGGCTCGGCCCACGCCCCACATGGCCTCGCCTCCCACGAAGAGGTCCTCCTCGTCGGTGTAGACACCGCCGCGCACACCCCACTGGACGGCGGCTTCCGCCGCCGGCGCGGAGAGGACCGACGCCGCGACCAGCGCGAGGGTGCACCGGAGCGAACGGCTGCAGGAGACCATCGCGGTTTCCCTCCTCGACCTGCGCCGGGCGAGCTTTTCGCCGAGCGCGGTCCTCTGTCCCCGCGCTCGACTCACAAAACCGATGCCAGCGAGAAAGCGAGCTGCAGCTTGCCGGACGGCGATTCCGGCGGAACCCCGGACCGTCCTGTCTTCCCGGCGATGTAAGAATTCCCATCGCCGATCCTCCATTCCCCTCGAGGGCACACCCATAGGTGGAGTGCGGGCGCACCGGTCGGGGACTAGAATCCCCGGCGCTCGCGCGGTGGCGGCCGGCCTCGGCGGAGAGCAGCGGGTGGCTCGGGAAGACATCGCCGGTTCCCGTGGGGAAGTCCGCGGCGGGGCTCCCACCTTTTCGGGGCCGCCATGAGACGAGCCGACCTCGAGCTCCGGCGCGCTGTCGGCCTCTCGCTCGGCGCCCTCGGTGTCGTCTACGGCGACATCGGGACGAGCCCCCTGTACGCCCTGCGGGAGTGCTTCCACGGCCCGCACGCCTTCCCGGTGACGCGAGGCAACGTCCTCGGTGCGCTCTCCCTCGTCTTCTGGTCCTTGATGGTGGTCATCTCGGTCAAGTACCTGGTGCTCATCCTGCGCGCCGACAACCGCGGCGAGGGCGGCGTCCTCGCGCTCATGGCGCTGCTGCTGCCGCGGAGGCGAGGTGCGGGCAAGGTCCCGCGCCTGCCGATCGCGCTCGGGCTCTTCGGCGCGGCGTTGCTCTACGGAGACGGCATGATCACCCCGGCGATCTCCGTCCTGAGCGCGGTGGAGGGGTTGAAGGTCGCGACGCCCGTTTTCGACCCGTACGTCCTTCCCCTTACGGTCGCGATCCTCGTCGGCCTCTTCTCGATCCAGCGCCACGGGACCGGTCGGATCGGCGCCGTCTTCGGCCCGGTCACGCTGGTCTGGTTCGTGGTGCTCGCGGGACTCGGCCTGCGGGGAATCGCCTCGCACCCGGAGGTTCTGTGGGCCATCCTCCCGCACCACGCGGCGGGCTTCTTCGCCGCGAACGGGCGGGAAGGCCTGCTCGTGCTCGGTGCCGTCGTCCTCGTCGTCACGGGAGGCGAGGCCCTCTACGCCGACATGGGCCACTTCGGGAGGCGCCCGATCCGATGGGCCTGGTTCGGGATCGTCCTGCCCGCGTTGCTGCTGAACTACTTCGGGCAGGGAGCTCTGCTGCTGGGGCGGCCGGAGGCCGCCGACAATCCGTTCTACCGCCTCGCGCCAGCGGCGGCCGTCTACCCGCTGGTCGCCCTCGCGACCGCCGCCACCGTGATCGCCTCGCAGGCGGTCATCTCCGGCGCGTTCTCGCTGACGCGGCAGGCCGTCCAGCTCGGCTACAGCCCGCGCGTCATGATCGAGCACACGTCGCCCGAGGAAGTCGGGCAGATCTACGTCCCCCCGATCAACTGGGGCCTGATGCTGGCCACCGTCGGCCTCGTCCTCGGCTTCCGCACCTCGAGCCATCTCGCCGCCGCCTACGGAGTCGCCGTGACCGGGACCATGGCGATCACCACGGTGCTGTTCGCGATGGCCGCGCGAAGGCGCTGGCGATGGAGCCTCGCCGCGGCCGGTCTTGTCGGGACGGGCCTGCTCGCGGTGGATCTCGGCTTCTTCGGGGCGACGCTCGTCAAGGTGGAGCACGGGGGGTGGTTCCCCCTGGTGGTGGCCGCCGTCGTCTTCACCGTGCTGACGACGTGGAAGCGAGGGCGCGAGATCCTCGCCGAGCGGCTCGGCGCCGCCGGGGAGCCCTTGGAACGCCTGCTCGAGCGGCTCGCGGCCGACCCGCCGCCCCGCGTGGAGGGGACCGCGGTGTTCCTGACCAGCAGCCTGTCGGGCGTCCCTCCAGCACTCGTCCAGAACCTCAAGCACAACAAGGTCCTGCACGAGCAGGTCGTGCTGCTGACCGTGGTCACGGAGGAGGTCCCCCACGTGCCGGCCGAGGACCGGCTCGAGGTCGAGCCTCTCGGGCAGGGCTTCTATCGGATGCGCGCCTGGTACGGCTTCATGGAGGACCCGAACGTGCCGCGCCTGCTGGAGCTGGCGCGCCGCCAGGGGTTCCGGTGCTCGCTGTCCGAGACGACGTTCTTCCTCGGCCGCGAGACGCTGATCCCGAGCGAGCGGCCCGGGATGGCGCTCTGGCGCGAGAAGCTGTTCGCATTCCTGTCCCGCAACGCGCAGCGCGCGACGGCCTTCTTCCGGATCCCGCCGGAACGCGTCATCGAGGTCGGAACGCAGGTGGAGCTGTGACTGGCGGCTCGTCCGCACGTGTTGCGGCCGGGGGCGACGAGGGGATGCGCCGATGCCCGAGCTTCTCGATTTTACGTCGAGGCGTTGAGCCGTCGCATCCTCGGAGGGCGCCTCGAGCGGGTCCGGCTCGCAAGCCCGTTCGCGCTCCGCACGGTGGACCCGCCGCTTCGGGCCGCCGAGGGACTCCGGGGGGCCGGCCTGAGGCGGATCGGAAAACAGCTCGTTCTCGCCCTCGAGGGCGACCTCTTCGTCGTGCTCCACCTCATGATCGCCTCTCCCCGGCCGCCCTCGCGCGAGGGCTCTCCGAAGAGGAGGTCGCCCGACTCCACTCGGCGACGCGCTCTGTCCTGCTGGAGTGGTGCGAGCGGCTCAGGGCCGAGACCGGCGCGGCGTTCCCCGAGCACGTGACGGCGTTCCGCGAAGGCATGGCGGTGCACGGCCGCTTCGGCCTCCCCTGCCCCGACTGCGGGACCCCCGTGCAGCGGATCGTCTACGCCGAGAACGAGTGCAACTACTGCCCGCGCTGCCAGACGGGAGGGAAGCTGCTCGCCGACCGCGCCCTCTCCCGCCTTCTCAGGAGCGACTGGCCCCGGACGGTGGAGGAGCTCGAGGCCCTTCGCGGCCGGCGAGCCCGGGGGAGCGCGCCTCGGCGCTGAGGAGCGCACGGGGAATCGGTCGCGCTCCGTGCGGGCGTGGGAGAATGCGACCCGCGCGGACCGTGCCGAGAGCGAGGGCCCGCGAGCGTCCGGCCGCGGACGGCCCGCGGGCTTGGTGGCGGCCCATCGTACGGAGTCGGGCGGTCGGCGCACGGTCGCCGAACGCCATCGCGGGAGGTGGTTCCATGAGATCGAACACAACGCGCCTCGGGGCGCTCGCCCTGGCGTGTCTCGTCCTCGTCGCGTCCCCGTCGTCCGCGCAGGCTCCCGAGTCTTCGCTTCCGGCGGCGCCCGCGGAGGCCCCGAAGGGCACTCCCGTGCGGCTGGGGTCGGACGAGCTGTTCACCGTCTACGATCGTCTCGGCGCGTTCACGCCCGAGGAGCGAGCCGCCGCCATCAGCGACCGGCTGTCCCGCCTCGCCCGCGACCCTCTCGTCGCTCCCGAAACCGTCAAGGCGGTGGACCGGGAGGGCGTCAGCGAGATCGTCGTCGGCGAGACGGTCCTCATGGCCGTGACCGACGGGGACGCCCGGCCGCTGGGAAGACCCAGGATGGACGTGGCGGAGGAGTACGCGAGCAAGATCCGCGAGGCGCTGGGCGATCGCCGGGAGGAGACGACACCCCGGGCCGTTCTGTCGGGGGCGCTCTTCGCCCTGTTGGAGACCGTCGTCCTGGTCGCTCTGCTGGTGCTGTTCCGGAAGGGCTTCCCGGGGCTCTACGCCAGGATCGAGTCGTGGAAGGGGACGCGCATCCGGTCGCTGCGGATCCAGACCATGGAGGTGCTCTCGGCGGACAAGCTCGCGCGCGGGCTGATCGCGTTCGCCCGGGGTCTCCGCATCGCCGCGACGCTCGTCGTGCTCTACGTCTACGTCACGACCGTCCTCGGGACCTTCCCGTGGACGCGGGGCCTCTCCGCGCAGCTGTTCGAGCCCGTCGTGGCAACGCTCGGAGCGGTCGGCATCGCGTTCGTCACCCACGTGCCGAACATCATCTCGATCGCGGTCATCGTCCTCGTGACGCGGTACATCATCAAGCTCATCCACCTCTTCTTTAACGGGATCGAGCAGGGAGCGATCGCCTTCGCGGGGTTCCACCGGGACTGGGCCCAGCCGACCTACAAGATCGTCCGCTTCCTCGTGATCGTCTTCGCCGCCGTCGCCGTGTTTCCCTACATCCCGGGATCCAAGTCGTCGGCGTTCCAGGGGATCTCGGTGTTCCTGGGCGTGCTCTTCTCGCTGGGGTCGGCCGGGGCGATCAGCAACGTCATCGCGGGAATCGTGCTGACCTACATGCGGCCCTTCCAGCTCGGCGATCGGGTGAAGATCGCCGACACCATGGGAGATGTCGTGGACAAGACGCTTCTGGTCACGCGAGTGAGGACCATCAAGAACGTGGACATCACGATCCCCAACGCGATGGTCCTGGGCAGTCACCTCGTCAACTACAGCTCCTCCGCCGCGGACCGCGGGTTGATCTTGCACACGAGCGTGACCATCGGCTACGACGTCCCGTGGCGCAAGGTGCACGAGCTGTTGACCGCTGCCGCCCGGGGCACGACCTGCGTCCTCCAGAAGCCCGAGCCCTTCGTCCTCCAGACCAGCCTCGACGACTTCTACGTGACCTACGAGCTCAATGCCTTCACGGACCGGCCCAACCTGATGGCGACGATCCTCGCGGAGCTGCACCAGAACATTCAGGACCGGTTCAACGAGGCCGGCGTGGAGATCATGTCGCCCCACTACACTCAGGTCCGGGACGGGAACCACACGACCGTTCCCGAGCCGCACCTTCCGAAGGGCTACCAGGCGCCGGGGATCCGGATCCTGCCGCTCGGTCAGGTGCTGGCACG
>JBBIHW010000090.1:0-605 GCA_037446795.1 Acidobacteriota bacterium | reverse complement strand
TCCGGGTCCTGGCGGAGGATGGATCGAAGGCGTAAGCCGCTCGCAGGATCCGTTCGCCCGGGGGATCTGCGCCAGCGGGCACTGCGCCGCGCCGGTGGCGCGCGAGCTGGTTCGGGCTTCACCTGATCGAGGCGCGCGACCTCGCCGAGGCCATCGGGCTCGCGGCCAGGACTCCCCGCGCGTCGGCTCCGTCGGGATGCACCCGCCCCGCTCCGGAACGTCGCCACCGGCCTGAACGAGGACATGGCGGCGAGCGAGACGCCACCGCCCTCAGCGGCGGCGCGACACCGCCGGATGGCCGACGACGAAGAACCGGAACGGTCGCCGCGCCCACGCTCCCGCGTACTCGACGCCGATCCTCGCGGACCGGCCGACGAAAGCGTCCGGGACGGGCTCGCCTTCTTCCAGCCACAGGTCCGGGCCGAGGAGCGAGGCCCGGTTCATGGAGAGGTCCACCTCGAACGCTCGCGTCAGCCGCGCGGGGCCCGATACCGCCGTGCCGTCTTCGAGCTCGGCGGCCCGGAGGAGCACTGCGGCGGGATAACCCCTCGGCCCGGTGACCAGGTTCAGGCAGTTGTGCATGCCGTAGACGAGGTAGACGTAGG
>JBBIHW010000089.1:0-10532 GCA_037446795.1 Acidobacteriota bacterium | reverse complement strand
CTAGAAAATCACCAACAAAATCTGCGATCCGCACGGATTCAGTATTCCTAGCCCGCCTTGACCTTCGCGGGGGAGGTCCGTAGCATCAGGGCCACTTCGATCGAGACTTCGGGAGGCGCGCGATGAAGGAAGATCCGGGCAATCCTCGCGCGGATGCCGCGGCCGAGCGCTTCGAGGCGCTCCTGGAGGAATCCCGCAGGTTCGACCCGCCCGCCGAGTTCAGGCAGCGCGCCGCGGTCCGGGACGCGGAGATCTACGCCCGCGCCGAGGCGGACCCGGAGGCGTTCTGGGCTGGTTGGGCGTCGGAGCTGGTCTGGTCGAAGCCCTGGTCGCGGGTCCTGGACGGGTCGGGCCCAGCCGCCCGGTGGTTCGTCGGAGGGGAGCTGAACGCGAGCGTCAACTGCGTGGACCGGCACGTCGAGGGCGCCCGGCGCAACAAGGCGGCACTCGTCTGGGAGGGCGAGCCGGGCGACCGCCGGACCTGGACGTACTTCGACCTCTTCCGCGAGGTCAACAAGTTCGGCAACGTCCTGCGGGGCCTCGGCGTCGGCCGGGGCGACCGCGTCGCGATCTACATGCCGCTCGTTCCCGAGGCGGTCGTCGCCATGCTCGCCTGCGCGCGGATCGGGGCCGTTCACAGCGTGGTGTTCGGCGGGTTCTCCGCCGAAAGCCTGAGGGACCGGATCCTCGACGCCGGGGCCAAGGTGCTGGTCACGGCCGACGGCGGGTACCGGCGCGGGGGCCTTCTCCCGCTCAAGCACGATGCCGACTACGCCCTCCAGGACACGGCCTCGATCCAGCACGTGGTGGTCGTCAAGCGCGGCGACTTTCCCCTGCGCGTCAAGGAGGGGCGCGACCACTGGTATCACCGGCTCATGCAGGACGCCCCTTCGTGGTGCGAGCCGGAGCCCGTGGGGAGCACGGATCCGCTCTACATCCTGTACACGTCGGGGACCACGGGGAAGCCCAAGGGGATCGTGCACGGTACCGGCGGCTACCTGACCGGCGTGCTCGCGACGACCCGGACCGTGTTCGATCTCCGGGAGGACGACGTCTTCTGGTGCACCGCCGACATCGGCTGGGTGACCGGGCACACCTACATCGTCTACGGGCCCCTGGCCGCCGGCGCCACCGTGGTCCTCTACGAGGGGGCCCCCGACTGGCCCGATCGCGACCGGTTCTGGGACATCTGCGCGCGGCTCGGGGTGTCGGTGTTCTACACGGCGCCCACCGCCATCCGGGCCTTCATGCGCTGGGGCGAGTCCTGGCCCGCCCGGCACGACCTGTCGCGCTTGCGCCTGCTCGGCACCGTGGGCGAGCCGATCAACCCAGAGGCGTGGATGTGGTACCACACGCACATCGGGCGCGGCCGCTGCCCGATCGTGGACACTTGGTGGCAGACCGAGACGGGCCAGATCCTGATCACGCCGCTGCCCGGCATCACCACCACCAAGCCTGGCTCGGCGGCCCGCCCCTTCCCGGGTGTTTTCGCCGACGTGGTGGACGAGCGAGGCCGCAGCGTGCCCGTCGGCGGCGGCTACCTGGTCCTGCGGAGGCCCTGGCCGTCCATGACCATCGGCATCTGGGGGGACCCGGACCGGTACGCGGCGACGTACTGGAGCCGGTTCGGGAGCGACGTCTACTTCACGGGCGACGGCGCGCGGCGCGACGCGGACGGCGACTACTGGCTGCTCGGCCGCGTGGACGACGTGCTGAACGTCGCGGGCCACCGGATCGGGACGATGGAGGTCGAGTCCGCCCTCGTGGACCATCCGTCCGTGGCGGAGGCGGCGGTCGTCGGGGTTCCCCACGAGCTCAAGGGAACGGCCATCGTCGCGTTCGTCACCCTCAAGGAGGGGGTCCCGCGCGGCCGGCACCTCGTGGCCGAGATCCGCGAGCACGTCGTTCGCAAGATCGGCGCCCTCGCGCGCCCCGAAGACGTCCTGTTCTCCGCCGAGCTGCCCAAGACCCGCTCGGGCAAGATCATGCGCCGCCTGCTGCGCGACATCGCGCAGGGGAAGGCCCTCGGCGACACGACCACCCTCGCCGACCCGGGCGTCGTGGATGCCCTGAAGAAGCAGTACGAGGAAGAAGAGGGCGACTAGCTAGCGGCGCAGCCGGTCGAAGAGCCGCCGCCACCAGCGCAGGAACCCCGGCCGGTGGGTCGAACAGGTCTCCTCCGGCTCGGTTCCGGCGATGAACGCCTCCCAGATCACCTCGGGGCACCGCTCGCCCGCGAGCTGGCCCGTCTCGGGATCGATGGCGACCCGCACGATCCCCTCCGGCTCGGCGAAGGACGCTCCCGACCACCGCATCTGCGCGGACATCATGAGGCTCACCCAGATGGGAAGCGCGCCAGACGCCCCGGTCAGCCCCGTCCGCGTGTTGTCGTCGAAGCCGACCCACACCAGCGCCAGCAGCTGCGGCGTGTAGCCGACGAACCAGGCGTCGCGGGTATCGTCGGTGGTTCCCGTCTTTCCGGCCGCGTCGCCCCAGAAGCCCAAATCCACGGCCCGAGCGCCAGTCCCGCGCACGAGGACCCCGCGCAGGAGATCCGTGACCAGGTAGGCGGCCTCCGTGCTGACGACCCGCCGCGGCCGGGGGCGCGGGACATCCATCCGGCTGCCGTCCCGGTCGAGGACGTCCCGCACGACCCACGGGTCCACGCGGCTGCCCCCGTTGGCCAAGGCGGCGAAGGCGCGAGCCACGTCGAGCGGGGTCGCCTCCTGCGCTCCGAGGGCGAGCGAGGGCAGCGGCTTGAGCCCCTCGGGGAAGCCGCAGCGCTCTGCCGTGTCGGCGACGCGGTCGAGGCCGACGCGCAACGCCGCTCGTACGGTGGGCACGTTCAGCGACTGCTCGAGGGCCTCCCGAGCGGTCACCGGCCCGCGGAAGAGGCCGTCGTAGTTCTCGGGGCGCCAGAGCCTGCCTCCGGCCTCGAGCTCCACCGGCTCGTCGTCGAGGAGCGTCGCGGGGGTGAGACCCGAGTCCCGGGAGGCACGCGCAGCCTCGAAGCCCGCGAGGTAGACGAAGGGCTTGAAGCAGGAGCCGGGCTGGCGGCGCGCCTGCAACGCCCGGTGGAACTGGCTGCGCGAGAAGTCGCGTCCTCCGACGATCGCGCGGACCGCTCCCGTCCTCGGGTCGAGGACGACGACGGCCCCCTCGAGCCGGCGGTGCCGCGCCAGACGCTTCAGGTCGGACCGGCCGCGCTCGAGCCGCTCCAGCCCGCGCGCGAGCGCGGCCTCCGCCGCTTCCTGCAGGAGCGGGTCCACGGTGGTGAACACGCGGAGGCCTCCGGTGGCGAGGTCCCGGCTCTCGCCGAGCCCGGCGAGCTGCGCCCGCACCAGCTCCACCGCCCACGGCGCGTGCTGGAAGCTGCCGCCTCCCCGCGCGAGCCGCAGCGGCTCCCGGCGCGCCCGGCCGGCATCCTCCCGATCGAGCCAGCCCTGCTCGACCATGGCCTCGAGCACCAAGTCGCGCCGCGCGAGAGCCCGCTCCGGGTGCACGAACGGGTTGTAGCCGCCCGGGTTTCGGATGAGGCCGGCGAGCAGCGCCGCCTCGCCGGTGGACAGGTCCCCGACGCCTCGCCCGAAGTAGTGGTAGGCGGCGGCCTCGATCCCGCAGATCGCCACCGACCCGCGCTGGCCGAGGTAGACATGGTTCAGGTACACCTCCAGGATCTCGTCTTTCGGGTAACGCATCTCGAGCAGGAGCGCCATCGGCGCCTCCCGGAGCTTGCGCCACCAGCTGCGCTGCTGTCCGAGATAGAGGTTCTTCACGGTCTGCTGCGTGATCGTGCTCCCGCCTTGCACGATGCGACCGCTCCTGAGGTTGGCGAGGGCGGCACGCGCCACGGCCAGCAGGTCCACACCACCGTGCGAGTAGAACCGGGAGTCTTCCGCCGCGAGCACCGCCCGGACGACGCGCTGCGGGACGTCCTCGAGCCGCACCACCTGCCGCTCCTCGTGCTGCGGACCGAACACGACGGCGAGCTGCTCGGGCTCGATCTCGATCCGATCGAACCGCCGCCCGCTCGCGTCCTCGATCTCGGCCAGCATGGCGTGCTCGAAGCGGAACCGGACGATGCGTGCGGGGTAGCTCCTCCAGGGCGCCTCGAAAGAGCGCAGGTGGGCCTCGACCGTCGAGCCGCGCCTGCGCACCTGACCGGGCCGCAGCGGGCCGGCGTTCACCTTGGCGTAGCCGAGGCGCTCGAACAGCCGGAGCAGCCCGGGGGGCTCGAGCGGCGTCCCGGCAACGAGGACGAGCTCGTCGGAGTAGATGCGGGTCGGCTGGGACCAGAGACCTCCCTCGAAGCGCCGGGCGACCTCGACGTAGAGGTAGACGAAAGCCCCCGCGCCCAGGACAGCGGCAACCAGGCCGCCGGCCAGCAGCAGCCGCCACCTGCTCCTCCTCCGGGTGCGCCGGGGTTTCCCGTCTTCGGCCAACGGCTCGCTCCGGTCCGCCACGTCGCGGCTGGGCGACCGCAGGGCCGCCGCGAGAAGGGCCGCGGCGACCGGTCAGCGGCGCAGGGCGTCCTTCAGGGGCTTTCCGGCCTTGAAGGCCGGCGCCCGCGTCTCCGGGATGTCGAGGGTCTCGCCCGTGTGCGGGTTGCGCCCGGAGCGGGCCTTCCGGGTGCGCGTCTCGAACGTTCCGAACCCGCTGATGGCCACCTTCCCCCCTGTCGCCAGCTCGGCGGCGATGAGGCCCACCTGCGGGTCGGGGTCGAAGATCGCGTCCACGACCGCCCTCGCCTCGCGGGGGGCGAGCCCGCACTTCTCGGCGACGCGATCGGTCAGCTCCGCTTTGTTCAAGGCTCGTCCTCCTCGCCGCCGTCCGGGCCGGCGGCCCTGATCGAAGAAGAAGAAAGAACCGCCCCCTTCAGCTACGGCGCCCCATCCACGCCGGTCCCGGCGGTCCTTCTCACGGAACGAACTCGATGTCCTGAACCGACGACCTCACGATGAAGATCCGGATGTTGTTGTCCTCCTCGTCCGCGGGAAGGAAGTAGAACCCGGTGGGGCGCCCGCCGTCGCCCTCGACCGTGCCCCAGATCCTCTCCCCGTCGCGGAACGTCACGATCGCCTTTCGCCCGCCCCCGGCGACCGCTCCGAAAGAGTGCCGCGGCACGAAGTCGCGGTTGCCGAGGTAGTCCCTCACGTAGAAGAGCGCCTTCATGTCCTCGACGTGGATGCGCAGCGGGACGCCTCCGCCCTCGGCCGGCAGGAGGTGGAAGGCGTCCCGGTCGGGGTCGAAATCCTGGGTGACCCCCTTGTGGACGGTCCCCCCCTTCAGATGCACGACCACCTTCGCTTCCATCGCGCCCTCCTCCGGACCGGCAGATCCTACCCTCAGGGGCGCCGGGGGGGCAATCGGCCGCCCCCCGCACGCCCGCTTGACGCCACGCGGTCGGGCCCCTAAGTTCGCGCCACCGAGGAGGGGCCCTGCCATGAGCGACACCGGAACGGCGAACCCCGCCCGAGCCGAGCAGGCGGCCTGGAAGGTCCCGCTGTTGTGGCGGCGCCGGCGGTTCGTCGTGGACCCGGGCCCGCAGCTCCGGGCGAGCGCCATGGTGGCCGGCCTGGTCCTGCTCCTGCTCGTCCTGCTCGACGCGAGCCTGATCCTGGCCGGGGCGCACGGCCGGGAGGCGGCGCTGCGGGTGGCCCCCGAGCTGGGCGAGGTGCTGCGAGCGCAGGACCGCGTGGAGGTCGCGTTGCTGGCGGCGATCTCCGTCGTCTTCCTGATCGGCGTCGTGGTCGTCGGCCTGCTCGAGACCCACCGCACGGCCGGCGCGGCCTACGCGATCGAGCGTGCCCTCGACCGGCTGGCCGCAGGCGCGCTGTCCGCCCGCGTCCGCCTTCGCAAGGGGGACAACCTCCAAGCGCTCGCCGCGGCCTTCAACCGCGCGGCCTCCAGGCTCGAGGCGGACGCCCGCGCAGAGGCCGACGAGCTCGATCGCATCGCCGCCCTCCCCGCCGCGCCCTCGGATGTCGCCGCGCAGGTCCGCGCCCTCGCCGCCAGGAAGCGCCAGCTCGGCTAGCCCGGTCCTGGGCTAGCGCCGGCCGGCACCGCGAAGCGCGGGATCCTCGACCCCCGCCTCGGCGAACCCGCGCGCCCTCAGCGTGCAGGAATCGCAGGTGCGACAGGGGGTGCCGTCCGGGGCGGGCTCGTAGCAGGACAGCGTGAGCGAGAGATCCACGCCGAGCTCGATGGCCTTCAGGACGATCTGCCCCTTCGTCATGCGGAGCAGGGGCGCGTGGACGCGGAACGCGGAGCCCTCGACCCCCGCGCGCGTGCCGGCCGCCGCGAGCCGCTCGAAGGCCTCCAGGAAGGCGGGCCGGCAGTCGGGATAGCCGCCGTAGTCCACCGCGTTCGCGCCCAGGAAGATGTCGCGCGCCCCGAGCACCTCGGCCCAAGCGAGCGCCAGGGCCAGCAGCACGGTGTTGCGCGCGGGGACGTAGGTGGGCGGGACTGTCTGCCCGATCTCGCCCTCCTGGCGGCCCTTCGGGACCGCCTGCGAGGGGTCCGTGAGAGCGGACCCGCCGATCGAGGCGAGGTCCACGTGGAGCACGCGGTGGGAGGCCGCACCGAGCGCGGAGGCGATCGCGGCGGCCCGTTCCACCTCGAGCTCGTGGCGCTGGCCGTAGCGGACCGTCAGCGCGTGCACCTCGAACCCGCCGGCGAGGGCCCAGGCGAGGGTGGTCGCCGAGTCAAGCCCGCCGGACAGGAGCACGACGGCCCGCACGGCCTACACCCCGCGCAGCGCTCCGGGCCAGATCACCTTGTGAACCTGGACCTGGAGGCGCACCGGGAGCCCGTCGTCGAGGATCCAGCGCGCGAGGTCCGCCGGGTCGCACTCGCCATGGACGGGCGAGAACAGGACCGTCGCCCGCTCGTGCAGCGCGAGGTCGCGGACGAGCGCCGCGGCCCAGGCGTAGTCCCCGCGGTCCCTGACGACGAACTTGAGCTCGTCGCCCGGCCTCAACCGATCCAGGTTCTCCCAGCAGTTGCGCTCCGACTCGCCGCTTCCCGGACACTTCACGTCGAGGATCCGCACGACCCCGTCCGGAACCTCGTCCACGGGAAGGCTGCCGCTCGTCTCGAGCAGCACCCTGTAGCCGCGCTCGAGCAGAGCGGCCATGAGGGCAACGGCCTCCCGCTGGAGCAACGGCTCGCCGCCCGTCAGCTCGACGGTCCGGCACGCGTACCTGCCGACCTCCTCGAGCACCTGCTCGATCGTCATCGGGCGGCCGTCGTGGAACGCGTAGGTGGTGTCGCACCACGTGCAGCGCAGGTTGCAGCCGGCCAGTCGCACGAACACGCACGGGACCCCCGCGTACGTGGACTCGCCCTGGATGGAGTGGAAGATCTCGCTGACGTAGAGCACGGCCTCGACATTGTAGCGGCGGGCCGGGCCGGGCCGCCCGCGGTGACGCGGCGGGGCACCCCGGCTCCCAAAGTTGTCCCTGGGAGCCCTCCGACCCGGCCGGGTACGGGTTTTTTCCGGGTTGGCAGGGTCCGTGGAGGAACGGTCCCCACGGTACGCGCCTTGCTCCGGTCGGGACGGGAGGAGTGGGACCGCCGTGACCGCAGGGGCCCAGCTCTGGGTGTTCGTCTTCGTCTTCGCCGCGGTGAGCGTGGCCTCGGCCGTGTTCCTCGGGTTGCGTTTCCTGAAGGGCCGCACCGAGCTGAGGAGCGACCGCCAGAAGATGGAGGCGCAGCTCGAGCGGGCCGAGGCGCAGCTGCGCGAGCAGACGCGCCAGCTCGTCCGCATGCGCGGCGAGCGAGCGGCGCTGTCCGAGCTGTTCCGGCTGCTCCCCCACACCGTCCGGGAGCTCAACCGCTCGGACCTCGACTCGAGGAAGATCCCGCAGCTGCTCGCCCAGCTCGTCGAGGCGGCGTTCGAGCCGGCGCAGATCCTCCTCTTCCGACGCTCTCCCGAGACGGACGCCACCCGCGGCCGGCTGCTGCAGCTCGTCTTCCACAAGGGCCTGACCGATCCGAGCCTCCCCCGTACGACCGTCCGGATCGGGGAAGGGAAGATCGGCTGGGTCGCCGAACACATGGTGGACATGCTGCCCGAGGACTGGCTGAACCTCACCCGCACCGAGGGACAGAGCATCCCCGACAACCATCCGGCGCTTCGCGTTGACCTGATCGGTCCCCTCGTCCATCGCCACCGCGAGGGGAGCGAGGAGCTCCTCGGCGTCCTGTGCATCGGCGAGCCAAAGCACCGGCTCTCCGACGAGCGGCTCGCCCTTCAGATGATCACGAACCTGGGCTCGATCGCCTACATGAACGTCCTGAACGTGACCCGGCTGCGGGAGCAGGCGAACCAGGACGGCCTGACGCGCCTGCTGAACAAGAGCTTCTTCATGCAGCGCCTCGGCGAGATGATCATCGAGGGCGAGCGGAAGGGAAGCCCGATCGCCCTGTTCATCTTCGACATTGACCACTTCAAGCACTACAACGACTCGAACGGCCACCTGGCGGGAGACGAGGTGCTGCGCGGGGTGGCTCGCGTGCTGCGGGAGCAGCTGAGGCCCGAGGACGTGGCGTGCCGGTACGGCGGCGAGGAGTTCGTGGTGGCGATGCCGCAGACGGACGAGGGCGCGGCGATGCAGGTCGCCGAGAGGATCCGCGAGGCGATCGCCTCCACACCGTTCCCGCGCGCCGAGAACCAGCCGAACCAGCGCCTGACCATCAGCGGGGGCGTCGCCGTCTTCCCGGTGGACGCGAACACCGGAACGGAGCTGCTGCAGGTGGCCGACCAGGGCCTCTACCAGGCGAAGGGCGCGGGCCGCGACCGCGTCGTGCGCTCGCGGGGGGTGCGCATCGGCGAGGCGGCGCGCGCGGAGGCCGAGGCGATCGCCTGCCTGCGCGAGGGCGTCAGCGACGGGGAGCGCTGACGCGGGTGGGCACGCCACCCCGTCCGCCTTCCCCGCCCGCCGCGCCCCTCGGGGAGGCGTTCCCGCGGCTGCCGGCGCTGTTCGGGCGGATCGAGCAGTCGCTCGCGGCGCAGGGCACCGTCGGCCTGCTCACGCTCACCGTGCTCCAGCGCAAGCCGCTCGACGCGGCTTCCGGGTGGCCCGCCTACGACGCGATGATCCGCGAGGTCTCCCGGTTCCTCGCCTCCCATGGAAAGGGCAACCTGCGCCGCGGGGACACGCTGTTCGAGACGGGCATGAGCGGCAACGCCTTCGTCCTCCTGCGCGAGCCGCCCCGAGGGGGCGGAGCGCTGCGACCGGCGGACCTGGCGCGCGTCCGAGCCCGCCTCGACCGAGCGCTCTCGAGCCACCTCCGCGAAACGCTTCCGCGGGAGATCCTCGAGGGCTTCGGCTGCTACGTGGGAGGGGCGGTGCTCGAGCGGCGCGAGGGCGTGCCGGTGGAGCGGGCCGTCTACCGGGCGCTCGAGCAAGCCTTCGCCAGCGCGCTCCAGGAAAAGGACCGCGAGGCGCGCCGCCGCCTGCTCGATCTGAGGAAGATCCTCGACCTCGGCTTGCTCCACTCCGTCTACCAGCCCGTGGTGGACCTCGACTCGGGCCACGTCCTGGGCTTCGAGGCTCTGACCCGCGTCGCACCCGCCCGCTTCGAGACGATCCACGCGCTGTTTCGCACCGCGCACGAGAACGACGCCCTGTGGCCCCTCGAGCGGCTGTGCCGGCGCAAGGCGCTCGAGGGCGCGCCGCGGCTGCGAGACGACCAGTTCCTCTTCCTGAACGCGGACCCGAACTCCGTGCACGACCCGCAGCTGGTCGGCCGGGCGTTCCTGGAGCAGGTGGCGGCTGCGGGGCTCCGGCCGCACCAGGTGGTCTTCGAGATCACCGAGCAGTCGGCCGTGCGCGACTTCGCCTCCTTCCGCCGCACCCTGCTCCGGCTGCGGGCCCTCGGCTTCGGCCTGGCCATGGACGACGTGGGCTCCGCCTACTCGGGCCTCCACTCGATCGTGGAGATCGCTCCCGACTACATCAAGGCGGACACCAGCCTCGTTCGTGACGTCCACGCGAACCCGCTCAAGCGGGAGCTGATTTCCACGATCCGGCGCTTCGCCGATCAGACCGGGATCCGCCTGATCGCCGAGGGCGTGGAGCGGCCCGAGGAGCTCGAGGTGCTGCGCGACGCGGGAGTGCGGTGGGCGCAGGGCTACCTCTTCGCGCGCCCGTCGCGCGCGCCGGCCGATCCCGCGTGCGAGGCCGCGCGCCGGCGCGACTGAACGTCCGCCTCCACCCTCGCCGGGGCGTGGTAGCATGGCCGCGTGCGGGAGGGGCAAGGTCTCGAGGGGAGGCGCTTGCGGGCAATCCTTCTCGGCGACGGCACGCCCGGGCCCATCGAGGTCCGGCTCGGCCGCCGGCTGTTGCGGCTGCTGTCTCCGGAATCCCAGCAGGGCCGTGCGCTTCTCGACGAGGGCCGGGTGGACCTCGTCGGCCCCGACGGCGAACCCCTCGGCCGGATCTCGCTGCAGGAGGCCCGCAGGCGGCTGCAGGAGCGGTTGGAGCGGGCCCTCGCCTCACCGGAGCGAGCTCGCGCAGGACCGGGCC
>JBBIHW010000088.1:0-10543 GCA_037446795.1 Acidobacteriota bacterium | reverse complement strand
GGGGCTCGCGCTCGACGCGTTCGAGCGCGCGGCGCGGCTCGACCCCGACAACCCGCTCGCGCACTTCCATCGCGGCAACGCCTTCGCCGAGAGGGCCCGTGAAGTCCCATCGCTCGAGGCCGAGGCCCGCTCCGCGTACGAGCGCGCGCTCGCCCTCCACCCGAGACACGCGGAGACGTACCTGAACTACGCTGCGCTGCTCGCCCGAGGAAAGGACGGGCTCGCCGCCGCCCTCGCCCTGCTCCTGCGCGCGCGCGCGGCCGGGGTCGAGGACCCCGACATCGAGACCGAGATCGGCCTCATCGAGCTGACGCGCGGGGCCCGGCCGCTGGCGCAGGCGGCCTTCGAGCGGGCGATCTCGCTCGACCCGCTCCAGGGACGAGCCCTCGAGTCGCTGGGCAGGATGGCCTACGAGGAGGGAGATTTCCCGCGCGCCGCCGGCTTCTACGAACGCGCGCTCGAGGGGTCGCCGCGGGCCGAGCTCGCCCGCACGCT
Organism: Acidobacteriota bacterium; assembly: GCA_037446795.1. Taxonomy (GTDB): domain Bacteria; phylum Acidobacteriota; class Polarisedimenticolia; order Polarisedimenticolales; family JBBIHW01; genus JBBIHW01. The sequence goes on along the minus strand of JBBIHW010000088.1, from coordinate 10,048 downwards.
CGGCGCCATCCGCCTGTACCACCTCGAGGACCTCGCAGGGGCTCGACGCGCCTTCGAGCGCGCGCTCGAGCTGATGCCCGCCGGCGATCCGGAGCGGGAAGCGGTGGAGGAGGTCCTCGCGGGGATCGGCTCCACCGCCGCGCCGGGAACACGACCGTAGCGCCTCGCGCCCGCGCTTGCAGCGCCCGCGGATTGGCCGTAGTCTCCCCTCCTCCCCGGGGGTGCGTCTCGTGTCCCGCAGGCTCCCGCCCGCCCTCGCGGCCCTCGCCTGGCTCGCGGGCGCTCTCCTCGCGCGGCCGGCACCCGCCTACACGCCCGGCTCCGGGACGCTCTACAGCGACAACTTCGACGCCGCGCAGCTCGACCCGGACTGGGAGCAGGGCAACGGGATCACCGGACCGTCCCCGTGGACGAGGATCCTCGACGGTGCCGACCGGTCCTTCTACGCCGACGGAATGGGGCCGTTCTTCAACTCCCCGACCAGGCACTGGGCGCGCCACTTCGTCCACCCGGTGCCCGCGACGACGTTCTCCATCGCCCTCGAGTACCGCGCGGAGCTCGGCTCCGGGTACGCCTTCGACCTCGAGGTCGAGCAGCGCTCCCCGATCCCCCGCAAGTACCGCCTCCGCGTGGATCCCTCGGGCGCCGTCTCGCTGTGGCGGACCGAGGACGGGGCGTACGTCCTGAGGGCCTCGACCGGAACGAGCGTCATCCCGGCGAACCAGAAACGCTGGATGCGGCTCGCGATCGAGGCTGACACGAGCGGCCACCCGCGCGTGCGCGCCCGCGTGTGGTCGGGCGGGGCGGCGTCCGAGCCCGCGACGTGGACGGTCGAGTTCCTCGACGAGCTGGACACGATCGCCCGCGTCCACCGCTTCGAGCTGACCGCCGACGGACCGAAGGGCGTCGAGACGTGGCTCGACGACCTCGACGCCTTCGGGGACCGCGGCCAGGGGGTCGTCTCCTCCATCACCACGATCCACATCATGGAGCTGAGCCACCTGGACATCGGCTTCACCGAGCCGCCCGACGAGATCGAGCTCTTCGCCAAGACCCACCTCGACCAGGTGCTCGACAACCTGGACGCGGACCCGAGCTACCGCTGGACCATCGAGTCGGGTTGGTGGCTCGACCGCTGGTGGGAGCGGTCCACGGAGGCGGAGCGGCAGCGCATGGCCGACCACCTCGTCGGGGGGCGGCTGAGGCTCGCGGCGGGCTACGCGAACCTCCACACCACGACGGCGGGCCACGAGGAGCTGGCGCGCGCCGTCTACTTCTCCTCGAGGATGGCGCGGCGATACGGCTTTTCGCTCCGGACCTGGATCACGGACGACGTTCCCGGGACCTCGTTCGCCGTCCCGGAGATCCTGGCGCGGGCGGGCCTGGACTACTTCGTCGGCGGCATGAACACCACCTTCGGAGGCCGTCTCGAGGTGCCCGACCACTCGCAGCGCCCGTTCTGGTGGGTCGGGCCCGACGGCAGCCGCGTGCTGGCCTGGTTCACCTTCGACGCCTACGCCGAGGCCTTCGACTACGGCTTCTCCTTCTTCGACAACCTCGGCGACCTCTACACCAAGCTGGGCAAGAAGCTCCCCGAGCAGGAGGAGGCCGGCTACCCGTACCCGGAGCTGCTCCTGATGCGCGGCTTCGACAACCACTACGGCGGGTTCAAGGTCCGCGACCTGGTCGCCCAGTGGAACGCCGCGTACTCCACCCCGCGCTTCGTGCTCTCGACCGCGGAGGAGTTCCTGGACCTGCTGCGAGAAAGGTACGGCGACGAGTCCTTCCCCTCGTACTCGGGCAACTATGGCGCCGCGTGGTCGGCGAGCCACGCCGGAGCCCAGCACACGGAGACCTGGGTGCGGCAGTCGCACCGGCAGGGGCGTGCCGCCGAGGCCCTCCTCGCGGCGGGCTCGGCCGTGGACGGCCAGCCCGTCCCCGCGAGCCGGGTGGACTTCATGTACCGCCGACAGCTCGAGGTGGACGAGCACTCGGGGGCGGGGGGCTGGCCCGAGTACTTCACCCCGGAGGAGATGGACCGCAACAACCGGATTCACATGGGCTACGCCGAGGACGCACGGGACACGGCGGCTGCGCTGCTCGCGGAGGGCCTCGACCGGGCGCTCGGCGAGCTGCCCGTCGCGGGCCAGGCCGTCGTGGCCGTCAACGCTCTCGGCCGGGCGCGCGACGGGTGGGTCCGCATCGGTCTCCCCGCCGACGTCTACGGGACGAGCTTCCGACTGATCGAGCGCGGCAGCGGCGCCGAGCTGCCCTACCAGAGGTTCGACGCGACGTCGGAGATCCTCTTCCGCGCTTCGGCCGTGCCCGCCTTCGGCTACCGAGTCTACGACTTGGTGCCGGGAACCCCCACAGCCTCCCCCTCCGGGATGCTCGAGGCCACGGCCACCTCGCTCGAGAACGACCTGTACCGTCTGACCGTGGACCCGGCCGACGGCTCCCTGACAAGCCTCTACGACAAGGCGCGCGGCAAGGAGCTCGTGGACACGGCCTCCTCCTACGATTTCAACGAACTGGCCTCCAACGTCAAGAGCGACGTGGACTTCGCCGTCGCCCCGGTGGCGACCCCGCCCGGGTCGGCCTCGGTGGCGGTGGAGTGGAGCGGGCCGCTTCTGGCCTCGCTCAAGGTCACGCGCACCGGAACACCGCACGTCGAGACGACCTACCGGCTCTACCGGAACGAGGACCGCGTCGAGATCGAGAACGTCCTCGACCGTGACCGGATGCCTTACGTGCCCTACAGCACGGGCTACCGCGCGTACACGGTGACGTTGCCGTTCTCGATCCAGAACTTCGAACTGCGGACCGAGACGACGACACGCTTCCTCGACCCTGCGGCGGACGGATTCGACCAGAGCAACGACGTCTTCGACTGGCACAACGCCGAGCACGCCCTCGCCTTCTGGGACGAAACCGCTGGCGTCCTCTACGCCTGCGACGCGGTGGACGTTCACAACTTCGGCCACTTCTCCACGTTCCCGTCCGCCTCCTTCACCACGTCACAGGCGCTGCTCCTGCCTCGCTTGAAGGACAAGAGCGACGAGTACAAGTTCGAGGGGGGGGCGGTGGGCCCCTACGAGATCGAGCCCGGCTCGCCGCCGATCTTCCGCTACACGCACCACGTGCGGGGCACCCCTCCGGGGTTCGATCCCGAGGCCGCGAGCCGCTTCGGCTTCGAGTCGCTCTCGCCGCTCGAGGCGCGCTTGCTCGACAGGCGGCCCGGGAACCTCCCCGACGCCGCGGCCTCGTTCTTCACGATCGAACCCGGGACGGTGCTCACCTACACGCTCAAGAACGCCGAGGACGGGGACGGGCTGACCCTGCGCATGACGGAGCTGGCGGGGGCGGCGACGACCGCGCGGGTCCGCTCGGACGTGTTCTCGCTGTCCTCCGCCGAGCGGCTCGAGCACGACGAAGAGGGAGGGGTGCCCCTCGCGACCGACGGCCGCGAGGTGCTCGTTCCGCTCGGGCCGTACGAGACGGCGACCGTGCGCGTGCGGCCCTCGGTGCTGTGGACGCCGATCGTCCTTCGCGTGGACAAGGAGACCGGAGCGGGCGTCGTCCGGCTGAGCTGGACGGGCGGGGTCTCCCCCTACACCCTCGAGCGCGCGGAGGACGCCGCGTTCACCGCGAACGTCACCATCGTCGCCGACGAGGAGCCGGTCACGACCGAGGACGACCCGGTGCTCGGGGACGGGAAGACCTACTACTACCTCGTGAAGTGAGGCTCCCCCTTCGTCTCGCCCCGCTCGGCGCGCTCTGCCTCGCCGCCTCCCTGCCCGCCCTCGGGCACGGCGCTTCGCGCGGCCTCCACCTCCATGTGCGGCCCGAGCCCGCGGTCATGGGACGGGAGGTGGAGGTGGCGGCGGATGCCGCGGAGCCCCTCGTCGGGCTCCGCGTCGCCTTCGCGGGGGCCGAGCCCGTGCGCGCCAAGGTCCGGCCGCCCTCGAAGCGGGTCGTCACGAAGCTCGCCGTCCCCCGGATGAAGCCGGGCACCGCGGTCAACGTCGAGGCCGAGGCGAGAACGGCGGCGGGACGGACGCTGCGGGCCTCCGCGATCGTCCTTCTCGCCGAGCGGCCAGGCGACGAGCGCGCCGCGGCGCCGCGAAGGGCGCCGGAAGGGCCATCCCGCTGACAGCGACGCCTGTGCCCGGCCAGGACTGGATCGTCGTGGACGGGTCCATGGGCGAAGGCGGGGGGCAGATCCTCCGCTCCTCGCTCGCGCTGTCGCTCGTCACCGGCCGCCCGTTCAGGATCGAGAGGATCCGGGCAGGCAGGAGGAAGCCCGGCCTCCTCCACCAGCACCTGACCGCCGTCCGCGCGGCGCAGGCGGTGGGGCGGGCCGAAGTCGAGGGCGCGAGCCTCGGCTCCGGGAGCCTCCTCTTCCGCCCCACCGCGATCCGCCCCGGGGATTACACGTTCGACGTCGGCACGGCGGGAAGCGCGATTCTCGTCCTCCAGACGGTGCTCCCGGCGCTGCTCACCGCGGCTGCCCCCTCGCGCCTTCGGCTCGAAGGCGGCACGCACAACCCTTCCGCCCCGCCCTACGAGTTCCTCGAGCGGACCTACCTCCCCTTGCTCGAGAGGATGGGCCCGCGCATCGAGGTGTCGCTCGAGCGGCCGGGCTTCTTTCCGGCGGGCGGGGGTGCGCTCACGATCCGAGTCGAGCCCGCGCGGGAGCTCCGGGGCCTCGAGATCCTCGAGCGCGGAGCCGTACGGGCCCGCCGGGCGACGGCGATCGTCGCACGGCTTCACGAGGCGATCGGCCGCCGCGAGCTCGACGTCGTCGAGCGCGAGCTCGGATGGCCCAGGCGGGACCTGCGCGTGCGGTCCGAGCCGCGCTCCCGCGGGCCCGGCAACGTGCTCCTCCTCGAGATCGAGAGCGACGCCCTGACCGAGGTCGTCTCGAGCTTCGCCGAGCGCGGCAAGCCCGCCGAGACCGTCGCCCTCGAGGCCGTCCGCGAGGCGAGGCGTTACCTCGATGCAGGCGTCCCGGTCGGCGCCCACCTCGCCGATCAGCTCCTCCTGCCGCTCGCCCTGTCCGGAGGAGGCGCCTTCCGGACGCTGCGCCCCTCGCTCCACTTCGAGACGAACGCCGCCGTCGTCGGGATGTTCCTCGGCGTGCAGATCCGCACCCGGAACATCGCGGAGGACGTGTTCGAGGTCCGCGCGGATCGAGGGGTCGCGCCGCCTCACGGGCAGGCGCCCACGTCCTGAACCGCCCTGCACGCCCCCGGCGCTGCCGGCCGCTCGGCGCCGGCCGAGTCGGTGCCGTAGCTGCCTTCGTAGGTCGGGTCGTTGGGAACGACCAGGAAGTAGCGGTCTCCCCCGGCCGGCCTGATCGTGGCCGAGGTGGTCCCGCCCGTGGAGCACTGCACGGCCTCGTGGCTGTACCAGGTGCCGAGCGTTCCCTCGTAGATCCCGTAGTCCGCGCCGGCGAGGCAGCTCGGACCCCAGAGAAGATCCAGGTCCACGCCGTTCGGGTTCTTGTTGGCGAGGAGCCCCTCGCACCGGCCCGGCGTGCTCCCGCCCGAGGGCGAGTTCGTGCGCGTCGCGATCCTCAGGTTGGCGTACGGGGCCCTGTCCTGGAACGCCGCGTAGGCGAAGATCCAGAACCCGCCCGCGGCGGCGACCGTCGGGGTGTCTTCGGGCCGCAGCGAGTCCGCCACGGCGAAGCCGCTCGGGTCCACGACGGCCCCGCTCCCGTCCACGCGTGCGGCGAAGACATCGCCACGCTCCTGGGCGGGATAGGGGTCGTTGCGCAGGTCCACGTAGTCCACCACCCAGAGGGAGCCGTCCCAGGCGGCGGCCGGGATCAACTGCTCCTCGGGCGCCCCCGAGATCACGATCCCGGCCGCGGTGTCCAGCAGCGTCCCGTCCTGCCGGATCCTCCGGCCGAGGATGTCGTTGCTCTCCCAGACGACGAGCGCCGTGTCCCCGGCGACGGCCAGGTGCGGCGTGTCGTCGGCACCGTCCGAGACGTTGAACCTGCTCTGCAACAGCCCGTCTGTCCCGATGAACCCGGCGACGATCCGCGAGGACGGGTTGTCGTGCGTGATGTTCTGCTCCCAGACCGCGAGCCACCGGCTCCCGAACGCCGCCACCCTCGGCCAGACGTCGAAGCTCTGGCCGATCCGCTGGCGGGGGCCGAGCACGGTCCCATCCGACGCCACCCGTATCGCGTACGCGTAGCGGAAGTGCGGATCCGTGTCGTTGTCGGCGCCCACCACGAGAAACGTGCCGCCGAGCGCCGCCACGTCCGGGTAGAGGCCGCCCATGATGGGGATGGGGACGGCGTCGAGGAACGATCCGTCGGCGCGCATCCGGCGGCCGTAGATCTGCCCCCGGCCCTCGGACGGGTTCTCCCACACGATCAGGTAGTGCGAGCCGTTCCAGGCCGCCGACGGGTTGGTCAGCCTGGTGCCGGTCGCGACGCGTATGGGCTCCGCATCCACGGGATTCCCGGAAGAGTCGAGCCTCTGGGCCTCGATCCGGGACTCGCCCGAGATCTCGCTCCGGAAGACGATCAGGTAGCTGGTGCCGTCGCTGGCGAAGCGCGGGACGCTCTGTCGCGGGGCGCCCAGGCTGACGGGGACGACGACCCCCGCGCTGCCGGCGGCGGAAACGGGCGCGGCCGCGATGTCCCCGTCGTAGAGGGCGTCGTTCCAGGCGACCTGCGCGCCGCCGCCCGCTGCCGCAGCGACGGTCGGCTCGTTCTGGTAGCCCGGTGCGACCCCCACGGGAATCCCGTTCGGGTCGCTGACGGCACCGGCCGAGGAGGCACGCGTGACGTAGATATCGTCCGGCTGGAAGTTCTTGCTCATGTTGTAGGCGACGAGATAGCGAGAACCGTCCCAGGTGACGTCCGGGTCGAAGAGAGTGTAGCCCGCGTAGCCCGTGATCTGGATCCCGTCGGGATCGAGCACTCGGCCCGTGTGGGAGACCCGGCTCCCGATCAGCTGCGACGAGCCGTAGTAGCGCTCCTCGGACCAGACGACGAGGAAACCTGAGCCATCCGAAGCGACGTCAGGCCTCTCGGGGGCGCTGGGACTGTAAAGGTTGACCTTGAACGGGGAGCCGATCCCGTCCAGGTCGAGCTCGAGCCTCTGGGCGTGGACGATCCACCCTCCGCTGTCCGGGTCGGTCTCGAGCCACACCATCAGGTACTCGTCGCCCGCGAAGGCCAGGTCCGCGTGGGTGGCGCCGGAGTTCCAGGTGTCCTGGCGGAGGCGCTTGCCGCCCGGATCGAGGATCGTGCCGTTCGGCGCGATCCGGGCTCCGTCAATGGTGAAGACCCCGGCCGCAGGATCGAGGTCGCGCCAGATCACGACCCAGTTGGTCCCGTCGCTCGAGACGGCCCACGGAGTGTATTGGTTGATCGAGGTGTCCGCGGAGTTGACGAGGATCGGGGCGAAATCGAGCACGGTGCCGTCCGGTGCCACCCGGACCGCGACGAGGTCGTAGAAGTAGCGGTCGCTCTCCCGTTCCGTCATCCAGACGACGAGCCAGTTCTGCCCGTTCCAGCCGACCCGCGGGACCGTCTGGTTGTACATGGCCTGCGAGAGGATGATCGGGGTCGTGTCGAGCACGTTCCCGGCGGCGTCGAGTCGCGCGGCGTAGATGTCGAACATGGTGCCGAGCCCCTGTCCGAAGTAGGGGCCGTTCGGCCCCGCGCCCACCAGGGAGGAGCGGTTGTCGGCCCAGACGACGAGATACCCGTTCGAGCCGCGGGAAATGCGGGGCGTCTGCTGCGTGCCCGCAGCTGGGGAGGCCGCCTGGTCTCCCGGGAGAACGAGGGGCGTGGACAGAACCGGCTGGGCCAGTACCGTCTCGCCGCAGCCGGCCAGGACAAAGAGCGCGAGGCCGGCCCGAATCGCCGACCGTGTGCCTTCTCTCGATTCCATCGCTTCACCTCGGTCGCCTCGAACGGGGAGCGCTCCGGCCGTGTCCGCTCACGACCCTCGCGCGCCCCCCGGTCGAACATGCCCCGCGGACAGGAAGCCGAACCTGGTCTCGGCCCCGCAAGAGCCGCACTGCCGGGAGCTCCCGGTCGCACGCCGGTCGTCCGTGTGGTCGAGCGGGCCGTTCACCTCGATGAACCCTTCCATGGCGGAGAAGACGCAGACGGCGCCGTGCTGAGAGCCCGGCGGATCGGGCGAGCGGAAGTCGGTCCCGCTCGAACCGCCGTCGGTCGTCCGACGGGGAGCGCGGGTCGGTCCGGGCCCGACCCCCAGCCGACGCCCTCGTTCGCGAAGGAGAAGGCGGATCCGCCCCGGCGTCGAGGGTGGTCCGCAGTGGCGCCTGCCGCGCCGCCCCACCGTCCATCTGGAAGAGCCAGGCGGGACCGGGCCCTCATCCTCCACATGCGTTCTTTCCCCTCGGGCCCGGATCGGGTGGGGCTTCCGGACCGTCGCCACCGCCCCCGTCCGCTTCGACCCGATGCAGGAACTCTACGCGAGTCGTCGGCCTCCCGCACCGTGACCGAGTCATTTGGATGCGCCCGGGTTCCGGAGGGAACCGGTCCGGTTCGAGCACTGCTCGACCCCCTCGTGCGGCGCGGCGCTCGAGGACGGCGGCGTCGCGCAGGAAGATCCGCCCTCGCTCGGTCCGCACCACCCCCTCGCGTTCGAACCGCTCCAGCCGCCGCGAGATCACCTCGCGCGAGGTCCAGAGATCCGCGGCGAGCCTTTCGTGGGTGATCTCCACATGAACCGGCGGCTCCGCAGACGGCCGCAGGCGGGCGCGGCCGAGCAGGTAGGAGGCGAGCCGCGCCTCCACGGGGCGGAAGACCGACTCCTCCACGAGCTCGATGAGAGCGAACAGGCGTTGCCGCAGGGCGGCGAGCACGGCTTCGCGAAACTGCGGCTGCGTCGCGAAGAGCCTTCGGAGCTCCGCAGCCGGCACCCGCCATCCGTCCACCGCCCCCTCGGCCGTCGCTTCGGCCGGAGACCTCAGGCCCCACAGGGCGCAGCAGGCGGCCAGGACGCAGATCTCGCGGGGACCGACCTGGTAGAGCGTCGCCTCCCGGCCGGAGAGGCTCCTGCGGAAGACCCGGACGGCCCCGCGCTCGAGCCACGGAAGCCGCCCGCACCCCTCGCCCACACGCAAGACGGCCGTGCCGCGGGCGAGACTCATCCGGCTCCCCACAGGCACGAGGATGTCGTCGAGGCCCATCGCCCTCCCCGTGACCCACGCCCCAGATAGAGGGACCTGGACGCACCCTGATACCGCGACAGCTCCGCCGGCAGGAGCCGAAAGCCCGCATTCACGCCGCTCCGGCGCCGGAGGCGCGAAGCTTCGGCCCGTCGGACGCGAGCCGGCGGAGAGAGGACCGGACAAGGGAGGCCCAGGTCGCTGCCGAATCCGCATGGAGCGAGGGGACCGCGCGGCAGGGGCAGGGCCTGCGCTGCCAGAGACTCGGATCAGAACTCGTAGACGAGCCCGACCGCCAGCCCCTCGAGCGAGAGGCTCTCCTCGCCCGCGAGGGTCGTGTTCTGGCTCACGTCGTCCACGAAGCGCTGGCCCCGGGCCACGCGCGACCAGTACGACAATCGGTACTCGAGGAACGCCGAGAGCGCGCCCGCGATGCGCCCCCGGACGCCCACCGCCCCCTCGAAGGCGGGAAACGCCCTGCGCGTCCCCGGACGGCTGACCACGGTGGCCCGGTCGAAGCCGCCGTCCACGAACGCCGAGTCGGTCGCGGTCGCCTCGAGCTCCCCGACGAGGAGCCCGAGGCCCGCGGACGCGAAGAAGCTGGCGCGTCCTGCAGCGGGATAGGCGAACGCCATGGCGGCCCTGGGCCCGGCCCCGCGGGCGTCGGTCGAGGCGTTGACGATCTCCAGCAGGTCCTGTCCGGAGAAGTCCGTCGCCTCGTAGGTCACCACGGTGACGCGCTCGAAGCGGAACAGCGCGATCCCGGCCGCGGCATAGCTGGGGAGCCATTCGGTCGGAACGTCCTGGACGTGGATCTCGAGCCGGACGGCCTGGTCCATGCGGTCGCGGTCGAACCCCATCCCGAGCAGGAACTCGA
>JBBIHW010000087.1:0-10548 GCA_037446795.1 Acidobacteriota bacterium | reverse complement strand
TGGCCGAGGACCAGGAGCCCCCGCGCGAGGCGCTCGACCGCTCCGAACCGCTCCGCGGCCTGCCGGGCGAGCCAGCGGGCGGTCCGCCCGTGGCGGCTCGCCCGCATACGCTTGACCAGAGCGCCGGCATCGATCGAGACCGGACAGGAAAGGGCGCACATGCCGTCCGCGGCGCACGTGTCGAGCACCTGGTAGTCGTAGTCGGCCTCGAGCGAGCGGAGGAGCGCGGTCGCGCCGCCCTCCTGCCTCAGCCTCGCGATCTCCCGCTGCACGACGATGCGCTGTCGCGGCGTCAGGGTGAGGGAGCGGCTCGGGCAGCGGGGCTCGCACCAGCCGCACTCGATGCAGCGGTCGGCCTCGGGCTCGATCCTCGGCAGGCGCTTGAGGTGCGTCACGTGGGCGCGCGGGTCGTCGTTGACCACCACGCCCGGGGCGAGGAAACCGTCGGGGTCGAGCAATGCCTTGACGCGGCGCATGACCTCGTAGGCCTCGCTCCCCCACTCGGCCTCGACGAAGGGCGCCATGTTCCTCCCGGTCCCGTGCTCGGCCTTGAGCGAGCCGTCGTAACGCTGGACGACCAGGTCGGCGAGGTCCGCCATGAACGCCTCGTAGCGGGCGACGGACCGATCGTCGTTGAAGGACTGGGACAGGACGAAGTGGAGGTTGCCGTCCTTGGCGTGCCCGAAGACGACCGCGTCCCCGTAGCCGTACGCGGCGAACAGTCTCTGGAGATCGGCGACCGCGGGGGCCAGAACCTCGACCGGGAAGGCGACGTCCTCGATGAGCACGCTCGTGCCGGGCTCCCGCCTGGCCCCGACCGAAGCGATGATCCCCCGGCGCACCTTCCAGAGCACCTCCTGCTCGCCGGGCTCGTGCGTGAGCAGCGGCGGGGCGAGCAGCGGCAGGTCCGCGAAGACGCGCAGCGCCTGCTCCTCCTTCGCCCGCAGCGCCCCGGCGTCCGCGGCCTGGTACTCGACGAGGAGCGCCGCAGCCGCGGGGGGGAGCGCCCGCACTCCCGCGGGCACGCCGGGCACGTCCTCCACCGAGCGCAGCGCCTGCCGGTCCATGAGCTCGAGCGTGGCCGCGCCGGACTCCCGCAGCGGCGCGATCGCCGCGCAGGCTTCGGGCACGCCGGGGAGGAACAGCAGGCCGGTGGAGCGCTCGGGGTCGTCGGGGACCGTGCGGAAGACGGCCTCGGCGATGAACCCGAGCGTCCCCTCGGAGCCGATCATCAGGTGCGCGAGGATCTCGACCGGGTCGTCGAAGTCCACGAGCGCGTTGATCGAGTAGCCGGTCGTGTTCTTGATCCGGTACTTCCGCCGGATCCTCTCGACGAGGGCGGCGGAGGCGAGGACGCGCCGCCTGAGATCGAGGATGCCTCCGACGAGGTCCGGGGCCTCGCGCTCGAGCCGGAACCGGGACGCCGGATCGCCGGAGTCCGCGACGAACCCGTTCGGCAGGACGAAGGCGAGGGAGTCCACGGTGTGGTAACTGTTGTGGGCGACGCCGCAGCACATGCCGCTCGAGTTGTTGGCGAGGATCCCGCCGACGGTGCAGGTGTGGATCGAGGCGGGATCGGGGCCGAGCTTCCGCCGCCACGGTGCGAGGCGCTGGTTCACGACGCCGCCGATGACGCCGGGCTCGACCCGAACGCGGCGGCCCTCCTCGAGGATCTCGAGCCGCTTCCAGGCCTTCGAGACGTCCACGAGGATCCCGTCGGTGACCGCCTGGCCCGAGAGGCTCGTCCCCGAGGCGCGGAAGGCGAGGGGGACGCCCCGCCCCCGAGCGAGGGCGAACAGCTCCTGCACCTCGGGAACCGTCCGGGGCCGGACGACGGCCTGGGGGATCAGGCGGTAGAAGCTCGCATCGGCCGCGTAGGCGATCCTGTGGATCGGTCGCGAGAGGACCCGGTCCGGACCCACGATCCGCTCGAGCGCGCCGATGAGGCCCGGCTCCGGGTTCGGGAGCGAATCCGGCCCCTCGCGGAAGCCGCTCGGCGCGCGGCTCGGCACGAGGCGGGCCATCGCCCTGCTCCCTACGGCTCGATCCGAGAGCCGAGCAGCGCGAGGAACTGGCTCATCCAGGAGGGGTGGGCGGGCCACGCCGGGGCGCTGACCAGGTTGCGGTCGGTGACCGCGTTCGAGTAGGTCTCGTTCACCTCGCCGAACCTCGCGCCCGCCAGCACGCACTCCGGCCCGACGGCCGGGTACGCCAGGCAGTGCCGGCCGCGCAGCACGTCGGCGGCGGCGAGCACCTGCAGCCCGTGGCAGATGGAGGCGACCGGCTTGTCGAACGCGAAGAAGTGCCGGACCAGCTCGATCACGCGACCGTCGAGCCGCAAATACTCGGGCGCTCGGCCGCCGGGGATCACCAGCGCGTCGTAGCGATCCGGCTCGATCGTCTCGAAGTCGGCGGTGACGGCGAACCTGTGCCCCTCGAGCTCGCGGTAGGTCTGGTCGCCGACGAAGTCGTGGACCGCGGTCTTCACCGTGTCGCCGGGCCGCTTCCCGGGGCAGACCGTGTCCACCTGGTGCCCGACCATGGTCAGGACCTGGTAGGGGACCATCGCCTCGTAGTCCTCGACGAAGTCGCCGACGAGCATGAGGATCCTCTTGCGCGCCATGGGGGTCCTCCTTTCGTTCGCTGAGACCGGTGCGCGCCCATTAGATCACGACCGGGACCGGGCGATCAGCTCTCCTGCGCCTGGAGGCCCCTGAGGACCTCCCGGCAGAGCGCCTCGACGCCGCGCTTGGCGAGCCTGACGATCCTCGGGCCCCGACCGCCGCGGAGCGGGCCCTCGGTGTAGAGGCGCGACACCTTGTGCGGGAGCGGCGTCGCCCCCCACACGACGATCACGTCCGCCCAGTCGAGACCGGACCGCGCCGTGCGGCTCGTGTGGGTGCCCTCCGCCGCGTTGACGAGTCGCAGCTCGATCCCTCTCCCCCCGAGCAGCCCGGCCAGCTCCTGCTGCGCGCCCGGGGAGCCCCCGACGACGAGAAGGCGGCGGAGGCCGCGCCCGCGCATCGCCGCAGCCAGCGCCGCGGCCGAGCGGCGGTTGTTCGAGCCGCCGCACACCTCGCACCGGGTCGCGGCGACGATCAAGATCTCCCGCTCGCGGCGCGTCCCCACCAGGCGGCGGCACTCCTCGTCCCCGCAGACCCTCGCGAGGCGCGAGGCGAGAGCCTCCCGCGCCCGGGGGAGCTTCTCCGACGCGATCGCGGTCTTCCCGGGGCGCGTGAGCGCCGCCTCCTCGAGCACCCTCCTCGCCAGGGAGATCGAGTCCGGCCGGTCGAACCCTTCCTCCTCGAGGAACCGCTCGATCGAGATCGCGTCCGACACCGGAACCTCTCAGTCCCGATCATTCACGAGGGACTGCAGAGAGACGGCGGAGATGGGACTGGACCCCGGCTTTCGCCGGGGTGACGTCCTGGCCCGTCATTCCGGCGAAAGCCGGAATCCATCGGGATCCGCGGTCCGACCAGGTCTTCAAGAAGTCGCCTCGCCGGCCGGAAGCTGCCGGCGGGCCGCCCGCCGCCGCCTCATGCCGGGCAACAGCTCCACCATCTCCACCCCGAAGGCGACGCCGTCCCCGATGACGATCCCGAGCAACGCGTACATGAGGACGTCGGGAAGCACCGCCCGCGTCGCCGGCGCCTCGAGCAGCACCGTAGGAGTCGCCGCCACGTAGAGCCCTCCGAGGAGCGGGCCCACGACGAGGCACTTGCCGACACGGTAGCCCCGCGCCGCGAGCCGGTCAAAGACGGCGGCGACGGCGAAGGCGCCGGCGCCGAGGGTCAGCCACCACAGCGGGCGGGAGACCGCTTGCGGCCATCCTCCGGGCGCGAAGAGGCCCAGCACGAAGGCGACGACCCCGGCGACGAGGCCGAGCGCCCCCGCCGGCCGCCCGGTCCGCACGAGCGCGAACACCGCGGCCGCGAGCGCCCCGACCGTCACGCACTGGACCGGAGGCCGACCTCCGAGGAGCACGGCGAGCCCCATCCCCCGGAACGCCCCGAACTGCCCGGAGAGCCTGCTCGCCAGATCCAGCAGGCCGAACACGACGAGGCCGGCGAGGACGCTCCCGGCCCAGCCCGCGCCCAGACGAAGCAGCACCGCGGACAGGGACGCCGGCCCCGGCACGGCCGCCTCAGACCGGCGGCTTCAGCGCTTCGGCCACCAGCGCCTCGTCCACGACGAGCCTGAATCCGGCGCCCTCCTTCCGGACCTCGGGGCGGGAGAACGGGTCGAACTCGAACGGCTTGATGATGCGGCCCCAGACCGCCTTCAGCGCCCTGGCGCCGATGCGCGGGCTGCGCGCGGCCTCCTCGGCGATCTTGCGGACTGCGCCCTCCGTCACCTCGAGCTCGATGCCGTAGTTCCGGAAGAAGTTTCGGGAGGCCTCGAAGACGCTCTCGCGAGCCTCGAGAAAGATGCGCGCCAGGAGGTCGGCGTCGAGATCCTCGAGAATGATCGCGTTGTCGAACCGGGACAGGAACTGCGGCTGGATGCCGTAGTCGAAAAGGTCTTCCTGCTTGAAGTGGTGCCGCAACGTGAAGTACTCGCGGATCTCCACCTGGCCGTTCACGATCAGGGTCTCGGTCGGGAGCTTCACGCGGCTCGTGGGCGAGGTCACGCGGCGGTAGACCTGGTCGTAGAGGGCCTCGAACGCGCCCGCGCCGAGGAACAGCATCTTTCCCGTGTCCACCGTGACGGGCACGCGCTCGAAGGTGCGGTCCCGGCTCACCGTCACGTGGTGGAGGACGCGCTCGCCCTCGATCAGCGTGAGGAGAGCCTGCTGGATGTTGATCCCGGTCACGTACGGCCTGCCGCCCACCATGCCGGAGATCTTGTCCACCTCGTCGAGGCAGACCGTGGCGTGCTGCATGTAGGAGGCGATCTCCTCGGCCGTCGCCGCGGGGCCCAGGATCTGCCGCGCGCGCTCCTCGAGCCGCTGGAACAGCCGGCTCGTGTCCACCGCCCCGTCCTCGGTGGCGAAGGTGTTGGCGTTCATGATCACGACCACGCGGTACTCGTGGAACTCCTCGTGGGACTGGTAGAGGCGCTCCATGGAGCGCATGATGGTCGTCTTGCCGGTTCCGGAGTTGCCGATGAGGAGGAGGTTCCCGTACTTCTCTCCCTGGAGGTGCTTGAAGATCGCCACGGAGACGAACCGCAGCGTCTCGTCCTGGCCGAGCACGTCCTGCGCCAGGTACCCGTGGATCTCGACCGGCTTCATCGGCTCGTTCCGTACTGTTCGGGCGACCGAAGCGTCGCATTATAGCCACTCGACCCGACAGGCGCCGGAACGGCCGTCATTCCGGCGGAAGCCGGAATCCAGCGTCGGCGAACCCTGGACCCCGGCTTTCGCCGGGGTGACGATGGGGCTTTCGCCGGGGTGACGATGGGGCTTTCGCCGGGGTGACGATGGGACTCGCAATGGCTCGAAGGCTCCTCCTCGCGAGCGGCGTTCTGCTGGTGGCGACGATCGCGGGCTCTGGACGAGGCCCCGCCGCCGCGGCGAGCGCGTCCGATCCTCGCGCGCTCGAGGTCGCCCGGAGGACGCTGTCCGCCATGGGGGGCGCCGAGGCGTTCGAGCGCCTGCGCACCCTGCGGTTCGACTTCGTGGTCCTGCGCGGGGGCGAGGAGGTCGCCCGCAGGAGCCACGTCTGGGACCGTCACGACGGCCGCTACCGCGCAGCCTGGAGGACGAAGGACCGCAGGGAGGCCGTCGCGCTGTTCGACGTGCACGAGCCGAGGGCCGGGAGGGCCTGGCTCGACGGATCGCCCGTCGTGGGAGCCGCCCTCGCCGGGCTGCTCGAGGAGGCCTTCGGCCTCTTCATCAACGACACGTACTGGCTCCTCATGCCGGCCAAGATGCTCGATCCTGGGGTGCGGCTCGGCTACGAGGGGGAATCGAGCGAAGACGGCCGCGTCTTCGACGTCGTCCAGCTCTCCTTCGACGACGGCGTCGGGCTCACACCGGGAGATCGGTACTGGGCCCACGTCTCGCGCTCGACCGGTCTCATCGAACGCTGGGACTTCGTCCTCCAGGGCCGGGGGCCGGGGGAGAGAGCGACGTTCTACTGGGAGGACTGGAAGGACGTCGGCGGCGGCGTGCGCCTGTCGCTCCGGAAGAGGTCGGCCGACGGGCGGACCACGATCCGATTCGAGGGCGTCCGCGGCTCCGAGGCGGAGGACCGCTCCGCCTTCGAGCCCCCACCGCCGACGACAAGGAGGTCCTCGGCCGCGCGGTCCACGGGCGCCGGGGGCGGGCGTTTCCCATAATGGAGGTCGCGCTCGTTGCGGCGCGATGGAGGAACGGCGATGGCGATCCTGAGGGAGCGCGACCGGGTGGAGGTCCAGAGGCGGCTCCAGGGTCTGAAGGAGCCGGTGCGGCTCGTCTACTTCACGCAGGAGCTCGAGTGCGCCACGTGCCGCGAGGGACACCTGCTCGTCGAGGAGCTCGCGGGGCTTTCGGACAAGCTCTCGCTCGAGGTCCACAACTTCCTGCTCGACCGGGACACGGCGGCGGCGTACGGCGTGGACAAGGTCCCCGCGACGGCGATCCTCGGCGACGACGACCGGGGCATCCGCTACTACGGCGTCCCCTCCGGCTACGAGTTCTCGGCGTTGCTGGACGACCTCCTGATGGTGTCCCGCCGCGACTCGGGCCTGTCCGACGCCTCCCGCGAGAAGCTCCGCCGGCTCGCCGAGCCCCTGCACCTCCAAGTCTTCGTCACGCCGACCTGACCCCACTGTCCGGCCGCGGTGCGGCTGGCCCACCAGATGGCCTACGAGAGCGATCTCGTCCGCGCGGACGGGGTGGTCGTGACCGAGTTCCCGTACCTCGCGCAGCGCTACTCGGTCATGGCGGTGCCGAAGACGGTCGCCAACGGGAGGACGGCCCTCGACGGGTCCGCGCCCGAGGCGCTCTTCGTGGACGCGGTGCTCGGCACGCTCGAGCGGAGGGGCTCCTGAGCCGAGGCACCGTCATTCCGGCGAAAGCCGGATCCATCTCCTGCGGGTCCTGGACCCCGGCTTCCGCCGGGGTGACGCCCGGCTTCCGCCGGGGTGACGCGTTCGGGATCCGTCATTCCGGCGAAAGCCGGAATCCATGCGTTCGCGACAGGTCATCGAGGCTACGCGGCGAGCGTGCGGGCCCGGGTCTCGGGCAGCACCCAGACGAAGGCTCCCGCGGCGGTCGCGAACGCGGCGGCGAGACCGATGCCCGACGCCATCCCCCATACCGGCTCGAGCAGCGCGATCAGGTACGGGGCCCCGAACTGGACGCCACGGGCGAGGTTCAGGACCGAGCCCATGGCGGTGTTGCGCAGCGGGGTCGGGAACAGCTCGGCGAGCATCGGCCCGAAGTTGCTCCAGGTTCCCGTTCCGAGGCCGACGACGAACATCGCAGCGAGCAGCAGCTCGGGCGTCCCCGTGAAGCGCTCCCAGAACACCGTGATCGGCAGCAGGCCCGAGGCCATGAGGAGCGTGAACAGCGTGAAGGCGGGCCGCCTGCCGAGGCGGTCGGACACCCAGCCGAAGGACGTGTACCCGATGAGCTCGCCCGTGACGATGACGGCGTACCACGCCCCGGTGGCCGTCACCGCCAGCCCGCGACCGCGCAGGTACTCGGGCATCCACGAGTAGGTCAGCCAGTACGAGGCGCCGTTGAGCGCCGTCAGCGCGAAGGCGAGGTAGAAGCGGCGCGCCACGTCCCCGGCGAGGAGCCGCTCGAGCCCCGCCCCGAACCGCTCGGCCCGTCCGAGCCGCCAGAGGTCGGATTCGGGCATGAAGCGCCGGGCGGCGAAGGCTAGGACCGCGGTCGCGGACGACCCGAGGAGGCACGCCCTCCAGCCGAAGCGCGGCACGAGCACGGTCCCGACGAGGGCCGCGAGGCCGACCCCGAGCGGCGCTCCGGACTGGAGGAGCGCCCCGGCGCGGCCGCGGTGAGCTGGAGGGAACGTCTCGGCCACGAGGGCGTGGCCCGCCGCCCACTCGCCGCCGACGCCGAAGCCCGTGACCACTCTCGCGAAGAAGAGCGACTCGCGGCTCCAGGCGAGCCCTGACAGAAGCGAGCCCGCGCTGTAGAGCAGGATCGTCCAGGACACCACCGTCCGGCGCCCGAACCGGTCCGCGAGGAACCCGCACGCGATGCCACCCACGGCCGTCGCCGTGAAGGAGATGCCGAGGGCGACCGAGTGGTCGAGCCGGGTCAGCCCGAGCTCCGCCGTGATGTCGCGCGTCAGGAACGTGTACAGGATCAGGTCGTAGAAGTCGAAGGTCCAGCCGAGCAGGGCCAGGAACAGGATGCGCCGATGAACGGCGGTCGGCCGCGGCGCCTCGGCGAGGAGCATCCGGCGGATTCTAGTGGACGCCGCCCCTGCCGGCAGCGGCCGCGAGATTCGCCTCCCTTCTAGAATCGGCGCCGATGCCGGCGTCGGGGTGGCGGATCTGGGTGGACTCGGGGGGCACGTTCACCGACGCCATCGGTGTCGCGCCCGGCGGGTCGCTCCATCACGTCAAGGTCCTGACGACGAGCGCGCTGCGGGGCCGGCTGGTCGCGCGGGCCGGCGAGCGAGCCTACCGGATCGAGGAGTCGTGGCGGGTCGGCGCCGAGGTCGTGCGCGGGCTTTCCTTTCGCGCGGTGTCCGGCACGGTCCTCGCCACCGTCGAGGACTACGACCCCGCCTCCTCGGTTCTCGTCCTGTCCTCGGAGCCCGACCGGGAGCTTCCTGCCGGCAGCCTCTTCGAGCTCGTCTCGACCGAGGAGGCACCCGTCCTCGCGGCGCGCCTCCTGACCGGAACGCCCTCGGGCCGGCCCCTCGACGTGGCCTCCCTCAGGCTCGCCACCACGCTCGGCACGAACGCTCTCCTCACGCGGCAAGGAGCCCGTCTCGCTCTGTTCGTGACCCGGGGCTTCGCGGACCTGCTCGCCATCGGCGACCAGACGAGGCCCGACCTGTTCGCCCTCGAGGTGGTCAAGCCCGACCCCCTTCCCGCCGCCATCGTCGAGGTCCCGGAGCGGGTCGCCGCCGACGGGGGCGTCCTGGAGCCGCTCGACGCCGCGGCGGTCGAGCGCGAGGCGGCCCGGCTCGCGGCGGAGGGGCTCCGCGTCGCCGCCGTCGCCCTGCTCCACGCCTGGCGCGAGCCCGCCCACGAGCGGCAGGTCGCGGCGATCCTCCGCCGGGTCGGCTTCGAACACGTTTCCTGTTCCTCCGAGCTCGCGCCTCTGATCGAGCTCCTGCCTCGCGCCGAGACCGCGGTCGCAGACGCCTACCTCGCGCCCGCGCTCCGCGGCCACCTCGATCGCGTGCGCTCGGCCATCGGCAGCGGTCCCGTCCACGTCCTCACCAGCGCCGGCGGGCTCGTCCGGTCCGACGCCTTCCCGCCGAAGGACGGGCTCCTGAGCGGCCCGGCGGGAGGGGTCGTGGGCATGGCGCTCGCGGCCCAAAGATCGGGGTTCGAGCGAGCGATCGGGTTCGACATGGGCGGGACGAGCACGGACGTCGCGCGCTTCGACGGCGGCTACGAGTACGCCTTCCAGCACGAGGCCGGCGGCGCGCGCGTTCTCGCCCCGGCGCTCGCCGTCGAGTCGGTGGCCGCGGGCGGGGGCTCCATCTGCTGGACCGACGGCGAGAGGCTCCGCGTGGGGCCGGACAGCGCAGGTGCCGCGCCAGGTCCCGCCTGCTACGGCGCCGGCGGGCCGCTCACGCTGACCGACGTGAACCTCCTCCTGGGCCGGCTCGACCCCGCGAGGTTCGGCATCCCGGTCCTTCCCGAGGCGGCGCGGGCCGCCCTCGAGTCCCTCCTCGAGAAGCTTCGGCCGAGCGCCAGCGAGACGTCGGACCCGGACGCGATCCTCGAGGGGCTCCTCGACATCGCGAACGAGCGGATGGCGGACGCGATCCGCGGCGTCTCGATCCGGCGCGGATACGACCCCGCGGGCTACGCGCTCGTCGCGTTCGGCGGCGCCGGCGGCCAGCACGCCTGCGCCGTGGCGGAGCGGCTCGGCATCGGGACGGTTCTGGTCCCCGCGCACGCGGGGGTGCTGTCGGCTCTCGGCGTCGGGCACGCCGCGATCGAGCGGTTCGCCGAGCGGCAGCTGCTCGATCCCCTCGAGGCCGTGGAGCCTCGCGTCGAGAGCCTGTTCGAGGAGCTCGCGCGAGAGGCCCGGGGCGCCGTCGCAGCGGAAGGGATCCCGGAGTCGGCCGTCGAGACGCGCCGGCGGATCGCGAGGCTCCGGCTCGCCGGGCAGGAGACCCCGCTCGAGGTGGACGCTCGCCCCGGCGCTCGGCTGCGGCAGGCCTTCCTCGACCGCTACGAGGCCCTCTACGGGTATCCGCCGGAAGGGCGCGCCATCGAGGTGGAGTCGCTGCGCGTCATCGCCTCCACCGGCCGACAGCGGGTGCAGCCCGCTCCGCCCGTGGAGCGAGCGACGGCTGCCCGCCCCACCGGAACCGCTCGCGCCCGGCTCGGCGGCCGCTGGCGCGAGGTCCCCGTCTTCGACCGGGACGGGCTCGAGCCCGGCGCCGCCGTCGAAGGGCC
>JBBIHW010000086.1:1032-10595 GCA_037446795.1 Acidobacteriota bacterium | reverse complement strand
TATGAGCACTCGCGAACACGAGGGAGTTGACAGGTGGTCGCTCCATATCAGTGCCGACTTTTGACTGAAAAGCGCGGAACGGCGCCCTCCGACCCCTCGAAATGCGGAAGTTGGGCTAGCGACGGCGAAAGGCGCGCTCGATGTCCGCGAGGGGAAGCCGAAAGGCGATGGGCCTCCCGTGGGGGCAGGTCGTCGGGTTCCTGCACCGCCCGAGATCGTCGAGCAGGCGCTGCATCGCCTCCCTCGGGAGCGGCGTACGAACCTTGATCGCGGCGCGGCAGGCCGCGGTGGTCACCAGCTGCCTCCGCAGCTCGGCCACCCCCGTCGTCACGCGACGCACGCTCGCGGCCTCTTCCAGGAGGTCGCGGACCAGTCCGGCGACCTCGGCTCCAGCGACCACCGCCGGAACGGCATCGATGCGCGCGGCCCCGGGACCGAACGGGGCGACCACGAACCCCAGGCGCGCGAGCTCGCCGGCCTCCTGCTCCAGCAGCACCGCCTGAGCGGGAGCGAGCTCGAGCTGAACCGGGACCAGGAGCCGCTGCTGCTCCACGCCGTCGGCCTCGGCCTGCGAGAGGTACCGCTCGAAGAGCACCCGCTCGTGCGCCGCGTGCTGGTCCACGACGACCAGCGTGTCCCGCTCCTGCGCGATCACGTAGCTGTCCAGCAGCTGTGCCAGGACCTCGGGCCTCGCCCCTGGCGTCTGCTCTGCGCGCGGCGGCATCGGCTCGCGAAGCTCGGGAGCCGGCAGGGCCGCGAGCGCGGCGGCGGCGGCCGGGCCGGAAGGCAGCCGAAAGGCCCCGGCGTACGCCGGGCGAAGATCGGCGAGATCCGGGACGGCAGCGGCCGTTCCGAGGACCGCCGCCACGGCCTCCCGCACGACGTCGTGGACCTCCGCCGCCCTGCGGAACCGCACCTCGGCCTTCTGCGGATGGACGTTCACGTCCACCTCGGCCGGGTCCACCTCGACGAACAGGAACAGAGCCGGGTGCCGACCCGCCGCGACGGTCTCGCGGTAGGCCTCGGACACCGCGTGCAGGAGCGTGCGGTCGTGGACGCGCCGCCCGTTGACGAACAGGTGCTGACGGTCGCGCCGCGTCCCCGCGTCCGCCGGACGGCCTGCGAATCCCCGCACCTTCACGGATGCTCCGTCGCGGCGGATCGGCAAGAGCGTGCGCGCGAGCTCGGTCCCGAACAGCTGCTCGATGCGCTCGCCGCAATCGCCTGCGGGGCCGGTGTCCAGCAGGGCCCTGCCCCCGTGTTCGAGCCGGAAGCGGACGGCGGGCTGCGCGAGCGCGAAGTCGGTCAAGACCCGCAGAAGATGAGACAGTTCGGTGGCGTCGGACCTGAGGAAACGGCGGCGCGCCGGGACGTTGAAGAACAGCCCCGCGACCTCCACCGACGTGCCCCGAACCCGGTCGGCTTCGCGCACGGAGAGGATCTTCCCGGCGCGGATCTCGACCTCGGTCCCGGGTCCGTCCTGCTCCGACGTGGACAGCAGCAGCCTCGAGACGGAGGCGATGGCCGGCAACGCCTCGCCCCGAAACCCGAGCGTCGTGATCGCCTCGAGGTCGTCGAGGCCGCGCAGCTTGCTCGTCGCGTGCCGCTCGAAGCAGAGGATCGCGTCGTCGCGGTCCATCCCGATCCCGTCGTCCTCGACTCGAAGCAAGCGCTTGCCGCCGGCCTCGGCCGTCACCCGGATCGAGCGAGCCCCGGCGTCGAGACTGTTCTCGACGAGCTCCTTCAGCACCGAGGCCGGCCGGTCCACGACCTCCCCGGCGGCGATGCGGTTGGCGAGCTGTTCGTCGAGGACGCGGATGCGGCCCACGGCAGCCCTCTCCCGGGGTCGGTTGATTCTCGGAACGGGTGCGGACGAGGCCGGCATTATGCACGACGCGAGGAGGCGCGCGAGACCCGCGTCGGTGCGCCATTCTTGCGCCACCGTGCGGGCGCAGCTGCCAGGACGGCGCACGACGGCCCCGCCCACGGGCCGGCTGGCGCGACGGCTCCGCCGGGAGACGGGAAGCCGGTCGCTCCCAATTCGTTCTCGCCATTGAACTTGGGCCGCCATCGCCGGGTCCGGTCGCGCATTCCGGCCGGAGCGGGGAATTCGGACCCGGGCACGTTGGTTGCTTCGTTTCGGAGGGAGGGGATCGAGGAGCCGCCGATGCTGGCCCTGCTGCTGCAGAAGGAGCTGTCGCTCGACGACTTCGTGGACCGCGACGAGGAGTGCCGGCTGGCTTCCCTGATCGCCGATCCCAAGTCGGAGGACCAGGAGGAGAAGGTCTACCTCAAGGAGGTGAGCTCGCTCGTCCACACGGCCCTCCATGGCTTGGACGAGCGAGAGCTGCACATCATCCGGAATCGCTTCGGCCTTCTCGGCGGCAAGGAGCTCACCCTCGAGGAGATCGGAAAGAGCCTCAACCTGAGCCGCGAGCGGGTGCGCCAGCTCGAGCGCGAGGCGAAGGCCAAGCTCAGGGCGCGGCTCGGTCGCTACCGGGAGAGCTTGCGTTACTCGCTGGCCTGAGCCGTTCGTTGGCTTCCCTGCCCGGCGCCGGCCCTTTCTCTCAGACCCCCCCTTCCAAAGCCCCCGAACCGGCGCCGGGCCTCTTCACCCGTCGCGTCCCGCTTCCCACCCGCAACTAGAAGGCCGACCCGATGGCGAAGAACAGCTCGCTGTCGGACTCCCCCGGCTCGCGGTCGAGCTTGCGGCCGTACTCGAGCCGGAGCGGCCCGATCGGTGTTTCGAGCCTCAGGCCTACGCCCGCCGCATGGCGCAGGTCGAACGGGTCCGCGTCGGCCAGGTTCCGGTAGACATTGCCCGCGTCGTAGAAGACGACGCCCTTCAGCCGCCACAAGATCGGGAACCGGAACTCCTCGTTGACGAGAAGCAGCCCCTCGCCCCCAGAGGGCCGGCTCGCGCCGGTGACGGGATCCACGTCGCGCGGGCCGACCCCGTCCCGCTCGAAGCCGCGCAGGGTGGAGTCCCCGCCCGCGAAGAACCGCTCCGAGAGGGGAACCGCCCCGGTCCCGCCGAACGGTCTTGCGAGCCCGATCCGGAGCGCGCTCACGAAGCTGCACCCCTTGTCCCGGCCGAAGGAGCGCGTCCAGGAGCCCTGGGCGAAGATCTTCAGGAACGAATCGTCAGACAGCAGATCGGGGGCGAACAACCGCGTCTCGACGGAGGCGTAGCTGCCGCGGGTCGTAAGGAACAGGTCGTCGCGCGTGTCGCGGACGATGGCGACGCTCAAGTCTCCGAGCCTCAGGTTTTCCAGCTTCTGGTCGCGCAGGGCTTCCGGGTTGACGACGTCGGAGAGGTCCACCCTCTGGAAGTTGTACCGGAGGTAGCGGGCCCAGCCCGGTCGCAGCTCCTTGCGAACCCGAAACGCCGTGGCCTGCCGCCTCTCGGTGAACCCCACCTGCTCTCGCCGCTCCCAGAAGGTCGTGAGCAGCGCCTCGAGGTCACGGTTGAACAGCCGCGGCTCGCGAGCGACGAGCTGGACGCGGCGCTCGATCTGGCTGGCCTTCCCCTGGATCGCCACCTCGCGCCCGTACCCGCCGAGGTTCTGATGGCTGGCCGAGACGGTTCCGCGCGCCCCTCCTTCGCTGTCGTATCCCGCACCGACGGCGACGCGCAGCGGCGCGGCCTCCTCCAGCTCGACGCGCACGGCGTGCAGCGACGGATCGCCGCCGGACATCGGCCCGTAGCTGAGGCGAACGCTGCGGAACAGCCCCAGGCGGTAGAGTCGGCGCTGGGTCTCGAGCAGGGAATCGTTCGACAGCGGGTCGCCCACGCGGAACGCCAGCTGTCGCCGGACGATCTTCGGCCGCGTCGCGCGAAGCCCCACGATCTCGATCGCTCCGATCCGCTTGCGGCCGCCGTGGTCCACCCGAAGGACCACCGTGGCCCGGCCGTCCGCGAACGAGACCTCGGACTCGACGCGGGCGTCCGGATAGCCCTCGGCGTCGAGCCGCGAGCGGATGGCGGCCTCGGCAGCCGAGACGCTTGAAGCAGCGTAGGGGCCTCCCGGCTCGAGCCCTGACCAGGCGGCCACCGTCTCCCCGCCGACGGCCAGGCCCTCGGCCCCCTGCACTCGGACCTCGGCGAGCTCGTAGCGTCCCCCCTCGACGATTCGGAAGCGCACGGCCGCCTCCTCTCCGTCCAGGGACAGGTTGACGAGCGGCCGCTGCACGAGCGCGTCCAGGTAGCCGGCCTCCTGATAGACCCTTCGGAGCAGCTCCGCGTCCTGATCGAGAGCTTGCCGGATGAGAGCCTCGTCTCGACGGGTGGCCAGGCGCGCCAGAAGATCCTCCTCCGGGAACGCGGTCGCTCCCTCGATCCGTACGCGGCCGACCCGCACCGGCCTGCCCCGCTCCAACGTGAACCGCACGACCCGCTCGGTGCCCGCCTCCTGCACCTGATGATCCACCACGGCCGCGTAGAATCCTCGTCCGCGAAGCTCCTCCAGCATCAGCTCGGCGGCATCGTCGTAGGGGGACGCCCCGTGCGGGCCCTCGAGCCAGAACTCGTCGAGCCTGCGCAGCAGGCGCCGCCGCTCCTTCCCCTTCGTACCGGCGAGCTCGACGCGAATGCGCGGCCCGGGTTCCACGTGGTAGACGACGCGCACCGCCCCCGGTTCGTCGCCGGACGCCAGCGTCTCCGTTCCGACGCGCGCCTCGAGCCGCCCTTTGCGCACGAGCGCCTCGCGGATCGCGCGTGCCCCTCGGTACACGTCGGTGCGGCGGAGCGGGCTCCCCGCGGCGTAGGGCACGAGGGCGCGCAACTCGCCCGCGTCGGCGCCGTCGCCTCCTCGGATCTCGACCGCTGCGACCGTGGGGGTGGGGCCCTCGCCCGGCGATTCGCCGACCTCCCACGGCGAGGCGGTGCGCGCGCGATCGGCCGAGCGGGCGCCACCGAATCGTCGTTCGAACTCGAGTTCACCCCCCACGCCGCCCGTCGTGTCCCGCGTGAAGCTCAGCCGCAGGTTCCGGAACACCTGCCAGTCCACCCGATAGAGGCGGCGTTCCGTGGTGCCCAGGTCGGTCGAGTAGATGAGACGAACATCCTCGTTGATCCTCTTGCCGAGCGTCAGGCGCGTCGTCGGGTCCGCGGACCCTTCGACGAGCAGCGAGTTCACCTCCAGCCGCTCGAGACCGAGCGCGCGCCGGAGCTGCCGGGTGAACCGATCCGACAACGCTCCGGCGAAGTAGTTCGCGGCGAGGTCCCCGGTGAACAGCTCCGGCCGCGCGACGGAGCCTCCGGCTGCCTGCGGCTGCAGCGGGCTGCCGGTCAGCAGCAGGGCGATGATGTCGGGCTGGGACAGCGGCGGATCGCTGGTCAGCTCGTACCGGAACCGATCGGCGGTGCCCTCGACCCTCAGGAAGACCTCGTAGGGCGCCACCCGCGTTCGGGCGTTGAGATCGAGGTACGGCTCGATCCGCTCGGGCTCGGTGAAGTCCAGCGTGCCCGACACGACCCGGTACTCGACATCGCGGAACCGCACGGTGCCGCCCTCGTAGAGCCAGATGCGACCGGTCAGCTCCGGCCGGTCGAGCCGCCCACCGATGTGAAGGTCCAGGCGGGACTCGATCTGGGCGGTGGTGTTCCGGACCCATACGTTTCCGCCCGCAGCGAGGTCCACGTCGAGGAGGACCTTCAGGGGGACCTCGGGCGCTCCCGCGCGAGCCGGGGCCTGCCGCTGGACGGCGAGCAGCCGGCCCCACTCGAACTCCTGCGAGTACACTCCCTCGACCATGTCGAGCCCGCCCCGCACGCTCGCAGCGGCCCTGTCCCCCTCGAGCACGAGGTTTCCCCGGTAGACGCCGCGGAAGCCCTCGGGCCAACGAACGACCGCGTCCCGGACGGCGAGGTCCGCGCGGTAGGAGGCGAGGCCGAAGCCCGCGAGGACCGCCCTCCCGCTGCCGCTGATCTCCCCCCCGCCGAGCAGGGCGTCGAACCGGGTGAGCTCGAGGCGGTCTCCCTCGAAGCGGGCCTCGAGATCCACGTGCTCGAGAGCGTCCGGAAGGCCGAGCCGGCGGATGCGGGCCCCTTCGAGCCGGATCGCCCCCGAAACGTCGGGGCTGTCCGCATCCCCTCGAGCGCGCAACTCGATCGCCGCCGGCCCGGAACCGCGGATGTCCGGCCAGGAGGAGAGCAGGATCCCCAGATCCGCCCGCCCGCGCGCGTCGAGCTCGATGCCGGACGGCCCGTACGCGACGAACCCCTCGATCCTCGCCTCCTCTCCGACGAGCACCCCGGGACCGACGCGCACCGCGCGGCTGTCGAGCGCGAGGGGGATCGGCCCGGACGAGGCGACGCGGTGGGGCCCCAAGCCCACCTCGACGCGCTCGAGGGTTCCGGACAGCGCAAGCTCGGAGGGTCTGCCGATGGGCCCGGTCACGCGCGCGCGGCCGGAAAGTCTCGCGCGAAGGCGGGCCGTCCTTCCCCAGGCGACCTCGGCCTCGGCGACGCGCACGACGACGTCGCCGTCGAACGGGAGCCCCTCGTCCCATCGGAGCGAGCCCGACAGCGCCCATGCGGCATCGGCGCCGCTCCCGAGCTCCAGCTGGACACCCTCCGGGCCGATCGCGACCTCCCCCGAGACGACCTCGTCGTGAGGGGGCTCGAGCCGCACCGGGCCGGCCGCGAGCCCGACGCCCCGAGCCCGGACCGCGAGTCGCCCGGCCGGGCCGCCGGCTCCCACGACGTGCACGTTCCCTTCGAGTTCGGCCTCGCCCGCGATGTGGAGGCCCGCCCCCTGGAGGCGTTGGAGGAAGCCGAGCCGGGCGACGGCGCGCACGACCGCGATGTCGGCAGTCCCTCGCTCGGGTGTCACGGTGGCGCGGCCGCGCGCCTCGAGCGAGGGCCCTTCCACGACGACGTCCTCGAACAGGAACCGGCCGTCCCGAGCCTCGATGCGCGCCTCGGCCCGCTCGAAGGGCTCGCCGAGAAACGAGCCCGGGGCCACGCGCAGACCGCCTCCCCCTCGCAGCTCCCCTCCCCCTTCCCGGCGCAGGTCGAGACTTCCCGTCAGCATGCCGCTGGCGTCGAGCTCGAGGCCGAGCCTCGCGAGCACCCGCCCGAGGGGCAGCTCGCTCGCCGCGGCGTCGAGGGCCAGCAGGCGCGGCGCCGAGCCCACCAGCAAGCGGAGCCGGCCTTCGATGCGGCTCGGGCCGCGCTCGGCCTGCAGGGCGCGGATGTCCAGCTCGTCCTCCCGGATCGCCAAGTCGACGTCGGCGCGGTCGAAGCTCTCGCCAGCCCAGCCGCCCCGCTCGAGCCGCAGCCCGAGCGTGGCGTCGAGCGCGCCGCCGACGCCGACCTTCGCCTCGAACTCCCCCGCCCCCTCGAGCGGCGCGCGAACGACGTCGCCAGGCTCGACGTCGAGGGCCTCGAGGATGCGCAGGAAGGCTGCGTGCGTTCCAGCCGCGTCCGACGTCCTCCCGGCGAGAGCGATGTCGCCGCGCAGCCGGGTCGCCCCGAGGTCGAGGCCCACCTCGAGCTGCACCGTGGCGCCGGCGAGCTGCACGCTCGGCGCCTCGAGCCGGAACCTGCCCCCCGAAAACGCGAGCCGACCCGACCCCGCGAGGGCGAGCCGCCGCCCGTCGGGCGCGGCCTCGCAGGCGATCGTTCCGGAGCCCGTCCAGCTGCCGCGCCGCTGCGCCTCTCCCTCGAGATCGAGCGACAGCCGCGCCTCGGCCGCGAACGGTAGGGGTCTTCCCACGAGGTCGAGGAGCCGTTCCAGGTCGAGCCCCTCGCCATCGGCCCTCACACGGAACCGGGGCGAGCGGCCGAGGGCGACCCCGACCCGGGCCTCGACGGTCCCGCCGTACGCGTCCGCTCGAAGGTGCTCGAGGTCGAGATGCGGTCCGCGCTTGACGACGTCCGCCTCGGCTCGAGCGGCGCGGAACGGGCCGAACCGCACGCCGTCTGCCTGCCAGTGGCCACGGAGCACGAGAGGGAGCCCTGGAAACCTCTCCACGGTGAAGTGGCCCGACAGCGACCCCTCGATCTGCGGGAAGCTCGGCTCGAGCCACCCGGCCAGCCGCTGCGCGGTCGCGGTGGCGCGCCCCCGCGCCTGGAAGCTCACGCCGCCTCCCCAGGTGGCGTGACCGTCCAGCTCGAACGCGAGGGCCGGACCCGCGGCCCGGACCGCCACCAGGTCGAGCCGCCGGCGCTCCAGTGCGAAACCCCCGTGGACTCGAAGCGGCAGCGGACGGAACAGCGGCGCCTGTCGGAACGCGGCCTCCATCGAGAACCGGCCGACGAGCGCGTGCCGATAGAGGTCCCAGTCCGAGACGACCTCCAAGCCGGTGGCCTCGAAATCCATCGGCTGATCGAGGTCTTCGTAGCGCAGCCTGCCCTCTCGCGCGCTCAGGCGGTCCACCCGGAGCTCGACGGGCCTCCCGCGCCGCGGACGCGCCGCCCACGCCGCCACGAACCGGTCGTCCACGACGACCTCCGGCCGGTCGAGCTCGAGCTCGCGAAGGTGCAGCCGCCCGCCGGTGGCCGCGAGCAGGTCCTCCCAGGCCCAGCGGAGTCGGACCCGGCGGGCTCTCAGGCGAAGCGGCTCGGCCCCTGCGGCCGGGATCTCGAGCTCGAGCCCCTCGAGGGACACCTCGAGCGAGAGCGGGGCGGTCTCGATGCGCCCCACCCGCAGGCTCGCCCCGAGCGTCCGTTCGAGCGCGGCCGTCGCGCGCGAGCGCACC
Source organism: Acidobacteriota bacterium (assembly GCA_037446795.1). Classification (GTDB taxonomy): domain Bacteria; phylum Acidobacteriota; class Polarisedimenticolia; order Polarisedimenticolales; family JBBIHW01; genus JBBIHW01. The sequence continues at coordinate 1,889 of JBBIHW010000086.1, read as the reverse complement.
AGGCGGTCGAGCCAGCCTTCGCCCGCGCCGGGCTCCGCGGCGACGGCGGCGGAGGAAAGCAGGAAGCACAGAACGCCCAGCGTCAGGATGGAGCCGCCGCCTGCCCGCGGCGCCAGGCTCAGATCCGCTCCAGCACCACGCACTTCAGGTACTGGCTTTCCGGGAAGCCGAGCCGCACGGGGTGGTCCGGGGCCTGCGTCCGGATCTCGCGAATGTGGAAGGAGCGCCCGGCATCGGCTGCCGCCTCCCCGAGCAGGGCCACGAACTCCGCCGCGGTCAGGTGGTACGAGCACGACGACGTGACGAGAATGCCACCGGGAGCGAGCAGGCGCATGGCGCGCAGGTTGATCTCCTTGTATCCGCGCCGCGCCCGTGGGAGGTCTTCGCGGCTCTTGGCGAAGGCCGGGGGATCGAGGAACACCGTCTCGAAGCGCTCGCCCCGGCGCTCGCGGGCCCGAAGATCGTCGAACGCATTGCCCTCGACGAACCGAACGTTGTCGAGCCCGTTGAGCGAGGCGTTGCGGCGGGCGCGGGCGAGGGCGGGGCCCGAAATGTCCACCGCTTCCACCTGCGCCCCGCGCGACGCCGCGTGCAAGGCGAAGGCGCCCTCGTAGCAGAAGGCGTCGAGCACGCGGTCCCGCGCGAGGGAGGCGGCCTCGACGCGGTTGTCGGCCTGGTCGAGGAAGGCGCCGGTCTTCTGGCCCCGCCACAGGTCCACGAGCAGTCGGATCCCTCCCTCGCGAATCTCGACCGCCTCCGGCGTCGTCCCGCGCAGCTGACGGACCTCGCGGGGCAGGCCTTCCAGGAGGCGCACCGCCGGATCGTTGCGGGCGAGAACCGAAGCGGCCTCGACGCGC
>JBBIHW010000086.1:0-994 GCA_037446795.1 Acidobacteriota bacterium | reverse complement strand
GGGAAGCCACCGCTCCGTGGCGGCGGTCAGGGCCTGCACCACCAGATGCGTGCCGTACCGGTCCACCACCAGGCCCGGGAGCCCGTCGCTCTCGCCGAACGCCAGGCGGCAGGCACCGGCCCCCGGCCTACGTCGCCGCCGGCGGGCGAGCGCCGCATCGAGCCGCGACGCCCAAACGGCCGCCCCGGGCTCCTCCTCGGGGCCGCCCACCATGCGAAGGCTGATCTTGGAGGCGGTCGAGTAGAAGGCGTAACCGAGGACCGCTCCGCGGGAGGAAACGACCCGGACCGTATCCCCGTGGACAGCGCGACCGGTCTCGGAGATGTCGCCGGCGAACACCCACGGGTGGCCGCGGCGCACACGACGCTCCCCCTTCGCGGTGATCCGGACATCGGGAAAGCTCCAGCCGCTCACGGCCCGGCCGGCTCGGGAGGGAGCGAGGAAGGTCACTCCTCCTCGTCGTCTTCGGTCGCCACGGGCAGGCCCTCCTCCCCGAGAAGGGCCGGCTCCTCCACCTCTTCCTCCGTCTCGAGCTCCTCCTCGAACGCCCCTTCCTCGGCGGGAACCGCCTCCTCCTCCTCGACCTCTTCCGGCTCCTCCCGCTCCTCCTCGGCCGCAGCGGCCGCCTGGGGCAGAAGACCTCGCTCCTCCAGCTCCTGGCACTTGACGCAGTAGCGCACCCACGGCGCGCCCTCGAGGCGCCGCCGGTTGATCTCCTCCCCGCACTGCAGGCAGCGGCCGTATTCTCCGGCATCGATCCGCCGAAGCGCGTCCTCTACCTGCAGGAGCTGCCTGCGGTCGAGTTCGGTCAGCGAGAGCAGGAACTCGCGGGCGTAGGAGTGGACAGCGTAGTCAATGTAGTCCTCGGTCCCGTCATCGAGGTTGCCGCGGCTGTCCCCGCGAGAGATCATGTAGGCCTGGGTGAGTTCGCGCTGCTTGTCGAGGAGGAGCTCGCGGTAGTGCTCGAGCGAGAACTCGCAGCGCGCCTCGTTCA
>JBBIHW010000085.1:0-10606 GCA_037446795.1 Acidobacteriota bacterium | reverse complement strand
GACCCCCTCCTGGATCCGCGCGCCCCCCGAGTCGTGCAGGCCGATGACCGGGGCCCCGACCTTCATGGCGAGATCCATGATCTTGCAGCTCTTCTCGGCGAACGTCTCCGAGAGCGACCCGCCGAACACGGTGAAGTCCTGCGCGAAGAGAAACACGGGCCGTCCGCCCACGCGCGCGTGTCCGGTGACGACGCCGTCGCCCGGGATGCGCTGCCGCTCCATGTCGAAGTCGTGGCAGCGGTGGACGACCAGGGCGTCCAGCTCCTCGAAGGAGCCGGGGTCCACCAGCGCCTCGATGCGCTCCCGCGCGGTGAGCTTGCCGGCGGCGTGCTGCCGCTCGACGCGCTCGGGACCGCCTCCCGCGCGCGCCGCCGCGGTCCTCCGCCTCAGCTCGGCCAGCCTCTGCTCGGACACGGAACCCTCGATCCGATCGCCCACGGCCGCGGCGCCAGCCGCCGCTCACCGGGCGACGAGCTTCTCCCAGTCCGCGAGGAACCGCGCGAGGCCGACGTCGGTGAGCGGGTGGTCGTAGAGCTGCCGGAGCACCCTGTAGGGCATCGTCGCCGCGTCCGCGCCGGCCAGCGCCGCCTCGATCACGTGCATCGGGTGCCGGATCGAGGCAGCGAGGATCTGCGTCGTGAAGCCGTAGTTGTCGTAGATGGCGCGGATCTGCCGGATCAGGTCCATCCCCTCGTGCGAGACGTCGTCGAGGCGACCGACGAACGGGCTCACGAAGCTCGCGTCGCACTTGGCGGCGAGCAGGGCCTGCCCGGGGCTGAAGCAGAGCGTGACGTTCACCCCGATCCCCTCCGAGCGCAGTGTCCTGCACGCCCGCAGGCCGTCCGGCGTCAGCGGCACCTTGACGACGACGTTGGGGCTCACGCGCGACAGCTCGCGCCCCTGGGCGAGCATCCCGTCCCGGTCCGTCGCCGTGACCTCGGCGGAGATCGGCCCGTTCACGAGGCTCGCGATCTCGCGGAGGACCTGCTGGAAGTCGCGCCCCTCCTTGGCCACCAGGCTCGGGTTCGTCGTGACCCCGTCGAGGACGCCCAGGGAGGCCGCCTCCCGGATCTCCTGGACGCTCGCCGTATCCACGAAGAGCTTCATGTCGAATCCCCTTTCGCCCCCGTCACCCGTGGCTGGAACCCGGCTTCCGCGGAAACAACCGCCTCTCCCGGTGAGCCTACTCCTGCCCGGGGACCTCGGGCGTCTCGGAGGCGTCCTCCTCGGCGAGGGCGCGCTCCTCCTCCGCGGTCAGAGGCTCCTCGTCTTCGTCGGGCGCGGTCGCCACCGGCGCCACCTTCCCTTCCTCCTCCCGCTCCTCCGTGCAGATGGCCGCGACCACCCGGTCGCCCGGATCGAGCTGGATCAGGCGAACGCCCTGGGTGGCGCGCCCGATCCGGCTGATCCCGGACACGTCCATCCGGATCAGCTTGCCCTGGCCCGTGATCATGAGGACTTGGTCCTCGTCGCCGACCTCGCCGGCCGTGACCACGAGACCGTTGCGGGCGCCCGTCCGCATGTTGATGATGCCCGACCCGCCCCGGCGCTGGAGCCGGTACTCGGACACCGGCGTCCGCTTGCCGTACCCGTTCTGGCTCACGGTCAGGATGTCGGGCTTGCCCGACAACACCGCCATGTCCACGAGCTGGTCGCCCTGCGCCAGGCGCATGCCGATCACGCCGCGGGCGGCCCGGCCCATCGGGCGGACATCGGCCTCCCGGAACCGGATCGCCTTGCCCCTGGACGTGGCCATGAAGATCTCGGCCCGGCCGTCGCTCAGCCCGGCCGCGAGAACGCCGTCACCGCTCTCCACCTCGATCGCCAGGATCCCGGTCACCCGCGGGTGGGAGAACGCGGACAGAGCCGTCTTCTTCACGTAGCCGTTGCGGGTCGCCAGCACGACGTAGCTGCCCTCGGAGAACTCCCTCACCGCCACCATGTCCGCCACCCGGTCGCCCGGCGCGATCTGGATCAGGTTCACCACCGCCTTCCCGCGGCCCGCGGAGGAGACGTCCGGGATCTCGTGCACCTTGAGCCAGAACATGCGACCCGACGTGGTGAACACCAGGATGTAGTCGTGGGTGGAGGCGACGAACAGGTGCTGGACGGCGTCCTCCTCCCGCGGCGTCATGCCCCGCCGCCCCTTCCCTCCGCGCCGCTGGGAGCGGTACGTGCTGAGGGCCGTCCGCTTGATGTAGCCCGTGTGGGTGACGGTGATGACGACCTCCTCCTCTTGGATGAGGTCCTCGACGGAGATTTCCTCGGCCTTGGGGAGGATCACCGTGCGGCGTCCGTCCCCGTACGCGGACTTGAGCTTCTCGAGCTCCTCCACGACGATCTGGAGCTGGAGGCGGTCGCTCGCCAGGATTCCCCGCAGCCTCTCGATGAGCTTCAGCGTCTCCTCGAGCTCCTCGACGATCTTCTGCCGCTCGAGCCCCGTCAGCCGCTGCAGCCTCATGTCCAGGATCGCCTGTGCCTGGGCGTCCGAGAACTGGAACCGGGCCCGCAAGGACTGCTTCGCCTCGGCCGGGGTCCGGCTCCGGCGGATCCGCTCGATGACCTCGTCCAGGTGATCGAGGGCGATCTTGAGCCCCTCGAGGATGTGGGCGCGCTCTTCGGCCTTCCGGAGGTCGAAGGAGGTCCGGCGTACGACCACCTCGCGGCGGAACTCCACGAAGTGGCGCAGCAGCTCCTTGAGAGGGAGCACCTGCGGGCGGCCGTGGACGATGGCCAGGGAGATCACCCCGAACGTGCTCTGCAACTTCGTGAACTTGTAGAGCTGGTTCAGGACGACGCCCGGGGTCTCGTCCTTCTTGAGCTCGAGCACCATGCGGATGCCGTCGCGGTCCGACTCGTCCCGGATGTCGGCGATGCCCTCGATGCGCTTGTCCCGCACCAGCGCGGCGATCTCCTCGATGAGCTGCGCCTTGTTCACCTGGTACGGCAGTTCCGTGACCACGATGGCCTGGCGGTCCCTGCGGCCGGGCAGATCCTCGATCAGCGCCTTGCCGCGCATGACGATCCGGCCGCGGCCGGTGGCGTAGGCCTGACGGATCCCCTCGGTCCCGTAGATGAACCCCGCGGTGGGGAAGTCGGGGCCGGGCAGCGCCTCGAGCAGCTCCTCGAGCCCCACGTCGGGCTTCTCGACGACCAGCTTCAGCGCGTCCACCACCTCGCCCAGGTTGTGCGGCGGGATGTTGGTCGCCATGCCGACCGCGATCCCGGAGGACCCGTTGACGAGGAGGTTCGGCAGCGACGTGGGCAGGACCAGCGGCTCGCGGTCCGACCCGTCGTAGTTCGGGCCGAAATCCACCGTCTCTTTCTCGATGTCCGCCAGCATCTCCTCGGCGATGCGCGCGAGCCGGATCTCCGTGTAGCGCATCGCCGCGGGGGGATCCCCGTCCACCGAACCGAAGTTCCCCTGCCCGTCCACCAGCGGATAGCGCATGGAGAACTCCTGCGCCATCCGCACGATGGTGTCGTAGACGGCCTGGTCCCCGTGGGGGTGGTACTTCCCGATGACCGCGCCCACCGTGCGCGCCGACTTGCGGTACGGCCGGTCGTGCGTGTTGCCGGTCTCGTACATCGCGTACAGGACGCGCCGATGGACCGGCTTGAGCCCGTCCCGCACGTCGGGCAGGGCCCGGCCGATGATGACGCTCATGGCGTAGTCGAGGTAGGAGCGCCTCATCTCCTCCTCGACGGTCACCGGCAGCCGGCTCTCGGTTCCTTCCATCCTCGGCTTCCTCGCGGACCGGGCCCGTGGGAGGCTCTCAGACGTCCAGGTTGCGGACGTCCAGGGCGTTCTCCTCGATGAACTGCCGCCTCAGCTCCACATCGTCGCCCATCAGCGTGGAGAAGAGCATGTCGGCCTCGGCGGCGTCCTCGATCCGCACCTGCAGCATGCGCCGCCGCGCCGGGTCCATGGTGGTCTCCCAGAGCTGGTCCGGGTTCATCTCTCCGAGCCCCTTGTAGCGCTGGATGACCAGCCCCTTCTTGCCCGCCTCCATCAGGTGCTGGAGGAGGGCCTCCTTGGAGTCGAGCGCGGTCTCCTGCCCGTCCTCGACCACGACGACGGGCGGCCCGAGCAGCGGGGCGACCACCTGCCGCAGGCGCCGCAGCTGCCGCATCTCGGGCGACTGCGCCAGCTCCCAGTTGACGCGCAGCTCCCTGCGGCCGGGAGTGGCCGGGCGGACCTCGACCTCGAACAGGCCGTGCTCCTCGTCCCGCTCGATGGACTGGATCGAGTGGCCCGCTGCCTCGAGCCGGCTGGCGAGCGGCTCGAGCCTCTCGCGCGACTCGAAGTCGGACCGCTCGGCGAGGCCCGCCTCGAGCACGGCCTCCGCGATCGCGCGGTCCACCCCGAGCCTCGCCAGCGACACCAGGTAGTGGTCGTAGTCGATCAGGCCGCGCAGCAGGTGGTGCAGCTCCTGGCCCGCGAAGGTGCGCCCGGCGGCGGGCGCCCGCACGGCGCGCTCCTCGGTGGCCTTGCGGATCACGTAGTCGGACAGCTCCTGGTCGTTCGCCAGGTAGAGCGACTCCTTGCCCTTGGTCACCCGGTAGAGCGGCGGCTGCGCGATCAGCAAGTGGCCGCGCTCGATGAGCGGCCTCATCCTGCGATAGAAGAACGTCAGCAGCAGCGTCCGGATGTGGGCGCCGTCCACGTCGGCGTCCGTCATGATGACGATGCGCCCGTAGCGGAGCTTCGCGATGTCGAAGTCCTTGTCCCCGTTGTCCGGCTCCGCCTCCTCGGCCGAGTGCCGCTCCTCGATCCCCGTGCCGAGCGCCGCGATGATGGTGCGGATCTCCTCGTGGGACAGCATCTTGTCGAAGCGCGCCTTCTCCACGTTCAGGATCTTGCCGCGCAACGGGAGGATCGCCTGGAAGCGCCGGTCGCGCCCCTGCTTGGCCGACCCGCCGGCCGAGTCCCCCTCCACGAGGAACAGCTCGCAGAGCTCGGGGTTGCGCTCCTGGCAGTCGGCCAGCTTGCCCGGCAGCATGCCCGAGTCGAGCGCGCCTTTGCGGCGCGTGAGCTCCCGGGCCTTGCGGGCCGCCTCGCGCGCCCTGGCGGCCTCCACGCACTTGCCCACGATGGCCCGCGCCGGACCCGGGTGCTCCTCGAGGAACTGGCCGAGCTTCTCGTTGACGAGCGTCTCGACGATCCCCTTGACCTCGGAGTTGCCCAGCTTGGTCTTGGTCTGGCCCTCGAACTGGGGGCGCGGCAGCTTGACCGAGACGACCGCGACCAGGCCCTCGCGGCAGTCCTCCCCCTCGAGCTGCACCTCCTGGGCGTCCTTCCCGAGCCTGGCGCGCTGCAGGTAGCCGTTGATGGTGCGCGTCAGCGCCGCCTTGAACCCGATCAGGTGCGTCCCGCCCTCGACGGTGTTGATGGAGTTGGCGAAGGAGTACAGCGTCTCGTTGTAGGCGTCGTTCCACTGGAGGGCGATCTCCACCGCGACGCCGCCCGCGTCCCCGGCGACGTAGATCGGCGGCTGGTGCAGGACCTGGCGCGCCCGGTTGAGGTGCTGCACGAACTCGACGATGCCGCCGTCGTAGCGGAAGACGGCCTCGCGGATCTTCTCCCCGCGCTCGTCCCGCAGGACGATCTCGATCCCCCGATTGAGGAAGGCGAGCTCCCGGAGGCGCTGCGCCAGGATCTCGTAGGAGAAGGACAGCTCCTCGAAGACCTGCGGGTCGGGCTTGAACCGGATCTTCGTTCCCCGCCTGCGGGTGATCCCGGTCCTGCGGAACTCGGTCACCGGTTTGCCGCGCTCGTAGGTCTGCTGGTAGACGCCGCCGTCCCGCCACACCTCGAGCTCGAGCCGCTCCGACAGCGCGTTCACCACCGAGACCCCGACACCGTGGAGCCCCCCGGACACCTTGTAGGCGTCGTTCTCGAACTTGCCGCCGGAGTGGAGGGTCGTCAGAACCACCTCCGCGGCAGGCTTCCCCTCGCTGGGGTGCAGGTCCACGGGGATCCCCCGCCCGTTGTCCACCACCGTCACCGAGTCGTCCACGTGGATGGCGACCTCGATCCGATCGCAGAAGCCCGCCTGGGCCTCGTCCACCGAGTTGTCCACGACCTCGTAGACGAGGTGGTGCAGCCCCACCGGGCCGGTCGAGCCGACGTACATCGCGGGCCGCTTGCGGACGGCCTCGAGGCCCTCGAGGACGCGGATCTTGCTGGCGTCGTACGTCGAGTCGGTGGGGGTGGCGTCGGCGACCGCCTCGCCGTCCAGGGTGGGAGAGGAAGTCGGGTTGCGGGGATCGCTCATCTCGCTTCCTCCGGAGCGACGGCCGGGCCGCCTTCGCCGGCCCCCCGGCGCTCCATCCGGGCGCGCAGGCCCGCGGTCGCGCGTCCCGGACTGCCGGAATGGTACAAAAATACGGTCCGGATTGCCCCCCTTCTTCCCCGCCTTCGGCGCCGGTGCCGGCCCGCGAAAGGAGGCCTCCGGGCCGCGCTCTCAGGGCTGCCGCGGCATGACGATGTAGCGATAGTCGGCCTCGCCCTGGGGCTCCGGGCGGAACTGGCCAGGCTTCTCTTCAGGGGGCCGGCTCACCGCCTGCACGGGGTCGAGCTCCATCCGGACCGACGGGGAGCCCACGACGGCCAGGAACTCCGTCAGGTACCTGGCGTTGAACCCGACGGTCACCTTCTGCCCCGCGTAGTCCACCGGGAGGACCTCGTGCGCCTCGCCCATCTCGGTCTCGCAAGACAGCTCGAGGCTTCCCGCAGCGAGCTCGAACCGCACCGCGCGGCCGTATCGTTCGGTGGCCAGCAGGGCCACCCGCTTCACCGCGTCGGCGAGCTGGACGGCGTCGAGCGTTACGGCGGTCGACCAGGAGGCGGGCATCACCTCCTCGTAACGCGGGAAGCTCCCCTCGGGAATCGTCGAGGTCAACAGATGGCCTCCCACGCCGAAGAAGACGTGGCTTCCCGCCGTCCCGAACGCGATCTCCTCGCCATCGCCGGCGTCGGAGGCGAGCTTGGCAACCTCCTGGAGCGCCTTGCGCGGGACGATCACCCGCACGTCATCGCCCTTCGGGGCGACATCGGCCGGCCTGGAGACGTAGGCGAGCCGGTAGCCGTCGGTCGCCACCAGGGTGATCCTGCCCCTCTCGAGGACGACAAGGGCGCCCCGCAGCGCGTATCGGGGGTCCTCGCTCGGGATAGCGAATGCGACCCGCTCGATCATCCCCCGCAGCGCCTCCGACGGGAGTCGGACGCCCCCGCCCAGGTCCACCTTCGGGAACTCCGGGAACTCGTCGCGGGGCTGGCCAGCGATGCGGAATCGCGTCCGCTCGCAGGTGATCGCCACCTGGTGGCGCTCGAGGAGCTTGAAGCGCACCTCGGCTTCCGGGAGCGAGCGGGCGATGTCGTGCAGCTTCCCGGCGGGCAGCGTCACCGCGCCCGTGGCGCTCACGCGCGCCCTGGCGCGCCCGCGGATCGTCACCTCCAGGTCGCTGGCGCCGACGGCGAGGCCATCGCCGTCCGCCTCCAGCAGCAGGTTCGCCAGGATCGGAAGCGTCGTTCGCCTCTCGACCACCCCGGTGACAACCTGCAGCTCTCGGACCAACTCGTTCCTGTGAATGGCGAAGTCCATCGGCGCCTCGTGTCGGGACGTTTTTTCCGCGCGGGACCGGGTCCTTCCGGACCCTCTGGATTCTATACGTTCGGCTGAAACTTAGGAAACCGAATCCGTAGGGCCGTTGATCCTGTGGATTCCCGTCGAACATGACGTGCCAGAGAGACTTTGGAAGCGCCCCCCGCGTGGAAGACCTTGTGCGTTTCGTCCGCTGTCGCGGGCAGCGTACCGCCCGCCCGGCTCGCCGATCCGTCTTCCACAGGCGACCCGCAGCCGACCCTGTGGACGGACCGTCCCCTACCGCAGGGAATCCGCGAGGGTTTCCAGCAGCCTGTCGAACTCCCTCTCCTTCGAGCGCTTCAGCTCGATCTTGTGAATGGCGTGGATGACCGTCGAGTGGTGCTTCCCCCCGAACTTCCGTCCGATCTCGGGAAGGGAGGCCCGCGTCAGCAGCTTGCTGAGGTACATGGCGATCTGGCGCGGGAAGGCCACCTGCGGGCTGTTGTTGCGCGCCTTGAGCTCGCTCACCTTGAGGTTGTAGTGGTTGGCGACGAGCTTCTGGATGGCCTCGATCGTGACCGACGAAGGCTGGGGGCCGATGAGGTCCTTCAGGCACATCCGCGCCATCTCGAGACTGATCTCCACGCCGCTGACCGAAGCCGTCGCCACGAGCCTGAGGAGCGCCCCCTCCAGCTCCCGCACGTTCGCGCCGGTGTTGGAGGCGACGAAGAGCGCCACGTCCGGCGGGAGCTCCACGCTGTAGGCCTCGCTCTTCTTTCGGAGGATGGCCACCTTGGTCTCGAGGTCCGGCGGCTGGATGTCGGCGATGAGCCCCCACTCGAAGCGCGAGCGGAGCCGCTCTTGGAGGGTCGGGATCTCCCGCGGGGGGCAGTCCCCCGTGATCACGATCTGACGGCGCAGCTCGTACAGCCTGTTGAACGTGTGGAAGAGCTCCTCCTGGGTCCGCTCCTTGCCAGCCAGGAACTGGATGTCGTCAATGAGGAGGAGGTCCACGTTGCGGTAGCAGTTGCGGAAGTCCATCGTCCGGCCGAGCCGGATGGAGTTGATGAGCTCGTTCATGAACTGCTCGGCGGAGATGTAGTGCGCGCGGTGGACCTTCGGAGCGACCCGGTGGTAGATGGCTTGCAGGATGTGGGTCTTTCCGAGTCCGACTCCCCCGTAGATATAGAGAGGGTTGTAGGCCGCGCCCGGCTGCCCCGCCACGGCCATGGCCGCGGCGTGGGCGAACTGGTTGCAGGACGACACCACGAAGGTCTCGAACTGCTTGCGCGGGTCCAGGGCCGGCGGATCGCCGTTGCCGGCGGCCTCGCCGTTCACCAGGAAGCGGACCGCCAGCCGGGGCCGCTCGAGCTCGGCGAGGGCTTCCCGAATGGCGGGCCAGAAGTTGCTCTGCAGCCACTCCGCGTGCCAGACGCTGGGGACGCGGACGTAAAGGGCGCTGTCGGTTTCCTCCGCGAGCTGCGTCGGCTTGAACCAAGTGCTGAAGGAGCGCGAGTTGACCTTGTTCTGGATCCGGCCGAGCACGCGCTCCCAGGTATCCCTCGCCGCAGGCGCCTCCACCTGTATCCTCCAACCTCGACGGATTCGAACCCGAGAACGGATCTCACGCGGCGTTGGCCGCGTTCGCCTATCCGCGCAGGGCGGATCCACACGTGTGGATCGAGCCGTGCGGGTCCAAGTTGCTGCGGTCGGAGGAGTTGAGCAGGAGTGCTGCCGGGCCGCGCGGTGGCTTGAAGCACCGGAGGACGACGCGTCGGGGAATCGGGCCGAGCCACAACGTGTGCAAGAGGACGACGATCGGCGGGTCGAGCGTCGCGGTAAGCACCTTGGATAGCCCCCGGTGGACACCGGCGAGCCGCCGCGCGCTGCGCCGCTCACCGGTCTCCGAATTCTTTCTTGGTTCCCGAACCTCGTGCGCGCGGAGACTACCACGACGCCGCGCGAGGATCAAGAGGGAAGAGACATCGTTCGTCGTCGCGCGAGACCGCGGTCGCTGCTCGGGCTCGTTCTTGACATGCTCCGCCTCGTTTCCTAGCATGATGGCTTTCGCCGGGAACGATCTCGATGAAGCGCACGTTCCAGCCGAACAACCGAAGGCGGAAGAAGACCCACGGCTTTCGGGTCCGCATGAGGACGCGAGGAGGCCGCCTTGTCCTCGCCAGGCGCCGCAGAAAGGGGCGCTCGCGCCTCGCGGTCTGACTCGAGGACGGGGGCCAGGGCGCGGGGCCAGAGCCTTCCCCGCGAGAGCCGGCTGACGGCGCGGCGCCAGTTCCTGGCGGTCTACAACCGCGGCCGCCGCGTGAGCTCTCGAAGCATGACGGTGTTCGCCCTCCCGAACGACGCCGGCGGGTGCCGGCTGGGAATCACGGTCACACGGAAGAGCGGAGGCGCCGTCGAGCGCAACCGCGTCCGGCGGCTGGTGAGGGAGGCCTTCCGGCGCCACCGCGAGCGGCTCGGGCCCGCGCTCGACCTCGTCGTGAACATCAGGCCCGGCGCCGAGCGGAGGACCTACCGAGAGCTCGAGGCGGAGCTCGTCGGCCTGCTCGGCGACCTGGCCCGCAGGTTCGCGAGATGACGGCCCGGGACGCGGTGGCGGGCGCGCTGCGTGCCTACCACCGGTTCGTCTCACCGGCCCTGCCGCCAGCCTGCCGGTTCGAGCCGAGCTGCTCGGCGTACGCGGCGCAGGCCGTTTCGGCGCATGGGCTGCTGCGGGGCGCGTGGCTCGCGCTGCGCCGGCTCCTGCGGTGCCACCCGTGGAGCGCGGGAGGGTTCGACCCGGTCCCCGGCGGTTCCACGGCGAGCGGTGGCGACATGGCGAGGGGCGGGCTGTGAGCACGGAACGCCGGCTCATCCTGGCGCTCGCGCTTTCCATCCTGATCCTCGTCGCGTGGAGCTGGCTCAACCCCCCTCCGCCGCCACCTCCCCCGCCGCCGCCCGCGGGGCTCGAGGAGGCCGCCGGGCCGCCGGCCGCGGTCGCGGAAGCGCCGCCCGGGGCC
>JBBIHW010000084.1:0-10751 GCA_037446795.1 Acidobacteriota bacterium | reverse complement strand
GGCGGCTGGCCGAGATCGTGGCCGAGGGCGATCGCCTCGACGAGATCCTCGTTCCGGGACAAGGCGCGGCCGATCGTTCGCGCGAGCTGGGCCACCTCGAGGGTGTGGGTCAGCCGGTTGCGGCGGTGGTCCTCGTAGGCGGGCAGGATGCCCGCCTGCGCCTTCTGCCGGAGCCTCCGGAACGCGCGACTGTAGACGATGCGATCACGGTCGCGCTGGAACGCGGTCCTGTAATCGAAGGCGCGACCCTCGTCCTCGAGCGGATGCCGGCGGACCGCGCGGGCCGAACGGAGGGCCCACGGCGCGAGCCGCTCGTCCTCGGCCCGCTCGAGCCTGCGCCTCATGGATTCCATCGGGACCCCCGGCGGAGGCGACATTCTACGTGCCAGGACGAGACGGTCGCCTCCGCTGCTGCCCGCTCGTTGCCCGCGGGCGGGTCCGGGCCTATGTTCTCCGCGAGCGACGGAGCCGCCGGTGGGCCTCACGATCGACACCGAAACGTGCGAGAGCACGGGCGTGTGCGCCTCGGTCTGCCCCGAGGACGTCCTCGAGATCCGCGGCGGGAAGCCCGTGATCGTGGCCCTCGGCAGCTGCACGTACTGCTGGATCTGCGTGAACAACTGCGTGTCCGGCGCCATCGAGATCGACTGACCCCTGCCCGCGGCGATCCCGCAGGGCCCGGCGCCCCGGACCCGGAGCGAGGCGCGCCACCGGGCCCGGCCGACACCGCCGGCCAAGCGCGCAGCGCGGGCCGAGCCCTTGACAAACGCGCGGGCAAGCCCCAAGTAAGTGCGTGCCGTCGGCGGGCGTCACGCGAGATCGCCTTCGGCCGGGGACGGGAGACATGAGGTTCGAGCAGCTCACGGTCAAGGCGCAGGAGGCGCTCCAGCAGGCGCACCGCATCGCGCGAGACCGCGGCCACCCCGAGGTGCGCCCCCTGCACGTCCTCGTGGCGCTTGTCGGACAGGAGGGCGGCATCGTCGCGCCGATCCTCGAGCGACTCGGCGCCGATCCGCGGGCGGTCGCGCGGGAGGCGGAGGGCCGGCTGGCCACGCTGCCCAGGGTGGAGGGCGCTGCCGAGGTCCGCATCGGTCGCGGCCTCGAGGACCTCTGGAGCCGGGCCGAGGCGATCGCGCGCGAGTTCCGCGACTCCTTCGTCGCGAGCGAGCACTTCCTGCTGGCGATGGCGGGCTCCGCGGGCGAGGCCGGGGAGATCCTGAAGCGATTCGGAGCCACCGAGCCGGGCATCCTCGAGGCGCTGCGCCAAGTCCGCGGGACGGCTCCCATCACCGACCCGAACCCCGAGGACAAGTACGACGCCCTGCGCCGCTTCTCGCGAGACCTGACGGACCTCGCTCGCCGCGGGAAGCTCGACCCCGTCATCGGGCGGGACGACGAGATCCGCCGGGTGATGCAGGTGCTCTGCCGCCGGACCAAGAACAACCCGGTCCTGATCGGCGATCCGGGCGTCGGGAAGACCGCCATCGTCGAGGGGCTGGCGCGCCGGATCGCGGACGGCGACGTTCCGGAGACGCTCAAGGACCGCTCGGTCGTGGCGCTCGACCTGGGAGCCATCGTCGCGGGAACCAAGTACCGGGGCGAGTTCGAGGACCGATTGAAGGCCGTTCTCCGCGAGATCCAGGCCAGCGAGGGGCGGATCGTCCTGTTCATCGACGAGCTGCACACGCTGGTCGGGGCGGGTGCGGCCGAAGGGGCCATGGACGCGGCCAACATGCTGAAGCCGCTGCTGGCGCGCGGCGAGCTGCGATGCATCGGGGCGACCACGCTCGGCGAGTACCGCAAGCACATCGAGAAGGACCCGGCCCTCGAGCGGCGCTTCCAGCCCGTGCTGGTGAGCGAGCCGACGGTCGAGGACGCGATCTCGATCCTGCGCGGGCTCAAGGAGCGCTACGAGGTCCACCACGGCGTCCGCATCCAGGACTCCGCCCTGGTGGCCGCGGCGACCCTGTCCCACCGTTACATCAGCGACCGGTTCCTGCCCGACAAGGCCATTGACCTCGTGGACGAGGCCGCGGCGCACCTGCGCCTGGAGATCGACTCGGTCCCGTCGGAGGTGGACGAGGTGCAGCGTCGGATCAACCAGCTCGAGGTCGAGCGCCAGGCCCTCAAACGGGAGACCGACCTCGCCTCGCGGGATCGGCTCGGCCGGATCGAGAAGGATCTGGACGGCCTGCGGGACCGGCTCGGCCGGATGCGCGGGCAGTGGACCGCGGAGAAGGAGACGATCGGGCGGATCCGCGATCTCAAGGAGAGGATCGAGCAGGCCCGCGGCGAGGCGGACCGCGCCGAGAGGGCCCAGGCCTACGATCGCGCCAGCGAGCTCCGGTACGGCGTGGTGCCGAAGCTCCAGCACGAGCTCGACGCCGAGAACCTGCGCCTCGCCGAGCTCCAGCGCGGCGGCGCCATGCTGAAGGAGGAGGTGGACGAGGAGGACATCGCTGCCGTCGTGTCCAAGTGGACGGGGATCCCGGTGGCGCGCATCCTCGAGAGCGAGGCGGACAAGCTCGTCCACCTCGAGCAGGAGATCCACCGGCGCGTGGTGGACCAGGAGGACGCGGTGCGCGCGGTGGCGACGGCCGTACGCCGGGCGCGGGCGGGCCTCAAAGACCCCGACCGCCCGGTGGGGTCGTTCCTCTTTCTCGGGCCGACGGGCGTCGGCAAGACGGAGCTCGCGCGCGCCCTCGCCGGCTGCCTGTTCGACGACGAGCGGGCGATGATCCGGCTGGACATGTCGGAGTACCAGGAGCGGCACTCGGTGGCGCGGATGGTCGGGGCGCCGCCCGGCTACGTGGGCCACGAGGAGGGCGGGCAGCTCACCGAGGCGGTGCGCCGCCGGCCCTACTCCGTCGTGCTGCTGGACGAGGTCGAGAAGGCGCATCCGGAGGTGTTCAACACCCTGCTGCAGGTTCTCGACGACGGGCGCCTGACCGACGGCAAGGGCCGCACCGTGGACTTTCGCAGCACGATCCTCGTCATGACCTCGAACCTGGCCTCGGCGTACATCCTGGAGCACCCGGAAGACCCGCCCGAGCGCATCCGCCAGGTCGTGGACCGCGCGTTGCGCGAGGCCTTCCGGCCGGAGTTCCTGAACCGGGTGGACGACATCATCGTCTTCCGGTCGCTGTCGCGCGACGACCTGCTGGCGATCGTGGAGCTGCAGCTCGAGCGGCTGCGAGGCTCGCTCGCGGACAAGCGCATCGAGCTGCGGTGGACGGAGGCGGCCAAGCGGAGGCTCGCCGAGGCGGGATACGATCCCGCGTTCGGGGCGAGACCGCTGAAGCGGGCGATCCAGCGCATGGTCCAGGACCCCGTGGCGCTGAAGCTGCTCGAGGGGGCGCTCGTCCCCGGAGACTCCGTGGTTCTGGACGACGACGGCGCGGGCCTCGTGTTCGAGAAGGCGGGCGTCCACGCGGGCGACGCGGGCTGAGGCGGTGCCCACCGTGCTCGCTCGGCAGCGGCGTTCATTCGAGTCGGGAGAGCAAGGAGGCGTACGATGGCGATTCAGCACTGGGATCCGATCCGGGACCTCCTGCACCTGCAGGAGCGCATGAATCGGCTGTTCGAGGACGTGCTGGCGCGGTCCGGCGAGGCCCGGGGGGCCGAAGCGATCGCCAGAGGGATGTGGAAGCCCCCGGTGGACATCTTCGAGCGCGATCGCGCCTACGTGGTGAGGGCCGACCTGCCCGGCATGGGGCCCGACGACGTGGAGGTTCTGGTGGAGGGCGACGCGCTCGTCCTGCGGGGACAGCGCGACCCGGATCCGGCCGTCCCCCGGGAGGCCTACCTGCGGGCGGAGCGGCCCGCCGGGAAGTTCTCCCTCCAGATCTCGCTGCCGGGCTCGGTGGACCGCCAGGCGATCCAGGCGCGTCACAAGGACGGCGTCCTCGAGATCGTCCTGCCGACGCGTCGGGAGGACACGCCGAGCCGCGTGAAGGTGAGCGTGGCCTGAGGCGCGGGCCCGGACGGCGACGATAGGCTATTCTGTTCGAGAGGGCGCAGGCGGAGGCCGGCGCCCGAGGAGTGAGTCACGGCGATGACGACCAAAAACTACTTCAAGACGGCCCTTCTGCTCGGACTCCTGACCGGATTGATCGTGTGGTTCGGCCAGTTGTTCGGCGGCTCGGGGGGCGCCGCGGTCGCGCTCGCCTTCGCCGCCATCATGAACCTCGGCGCCTATTGGTTCTCGGACAGGATCGTCCTGGCCATGTATCGGGCGGCGCGGGTGACGGAGGCGGAGGCGCCGAGGCTCCATGGCATCGTCGGAAGGCTCGTGGCGCGGGCGGGGCTTCCGATGCCCAAGCTGTACGTGATCCCCGAGGCGGCTCCCAACGCCTTCGCCACCGGGCGGAATCCGAAACACTCGGCCGTCGCGGTCACGGAAGGGTTGCTCCGGACCATGGACGACGAGGAGCTCGAGGGCGTCGTGGCCCACGAGCTGGCGCACATCAGGAACCGGGACATCCTGATCTCCTCCGTGGCCGCCACCCTCGCGGGCGCGATCACGTGGCTCGCCTACTCGGCCCGGTGGGCGGCGATGTTCGGCGGCCTCGGCGGCCGGGATGACCGCAACGGCGGAAGCGCCGGGGCACTCGGGCTTCTCTTCATGGCCGTCGTGGCGCCCGTCGCGGCGCTCGTCATCCAGCTCGCGATCTCGCGGTCGCGGGAGTACGCCGCCGACGCCACAGGGGCCGAGATCGCGGGCCAACCCTACGGCCTCGCCCGCGCCCTCGAGAAGCTCGGCAGGCTGTCGGGGCGGATCCCCATGGAAGCCAACCCGGCGACGAGCCACATGTTCATCGTGATGCCGTTCGGTGGCGGCGGCCTCCTCTCCCTGTTCAGCACGCACCCGCCGATCGAAGAGAGGATCCGGCGCCTGCTCGGACGCGTCTGACCCTCGGTTCGCCGTGGGCCCCCGAAACGAGGACATGGCCGGAGACAGCCGGGCGGAAACGACCCGGGACCGCGCGGAGCCCGCCGGCGGCGGGGCGCCCGTCGCGAAGGAGGGGAAGCCGTCCGCCCCGGACGCCGGCGCGCGCCCGTCGGTCAAGGTCGAGGACCGGCGGTTCTGGGCCCGGGCGCAGGAGGCGGAGGACACCGACGCGGAAGGGGTCCCACCGTCGCCCTACCCGACGCTGGTGGACGAGCTCAGGCGCCGCGCGGAACAGGCCGAGCGGACGTTGCGAGAGTACGTGGAGGCCTACAAGCACGCGCAGGCCGAGCACGAGCAGGCTCGCGAACGGCTCCTGCGCGACGTGGAGCGTCGGGCCGAGGAGCGGTTCGGCGAGCTCGCGGCGGAGCTGTTCGACGGCTTGGACGACCTCGAGCTCGCCCTCAGGCACGCCGCGGAGACCCCGGGAGCGGAGCCGCTCGTCCAGGGCGTCGCCCTGGCGCGCGACCGGCTCCTCGCCGCCCTCCGCCGGAGCGGGGTCGAGCGGCTCGAGGTCGAGGGGGCCGACTTCGACCCCCACGTCGCCGAGGCAGTGGCCGTCGAGCCGGTGGACGATCCGTCCCGGGTGGGTCGCGTCCTGCGGGTCGAGCGGCCGGGCTACAGGCTCGGCGGCCGCGTGA
Source organism: Acidobacteriota bacterium (assembly GCA_037446795.1). Taxonomy (GTDB): domain Bacteria; phylum Acidobacteriota; class Polarisedimenticolia; order Polarisedimenticolales; family JBBIHW01; genus JBBIHW01. Next base: position 5,162 of record JBBIHW010000084.1, on the reverse strand, counting down.
TCCGCGCCGCCCGCGTGATCGTCGGGCAGCGCCCGAGCTGACCTGGGTCCTTCGTGAAGGGAGATCGCCCGGGGGCCGCGCGCGAGGCTCGAGCCGGCGCCCGAGAGCCCCCCCCCCCCGCCGTTCGAGGGCCCGCCCCCTACATCCGCCTCGCGCGGCCATTCACCCTCCTGCCGCCGTGGCTCGGGGTCGTGTCGGGGGCGGTGACCGCATGGGGGTCCGCCACGAACCCCCAGGTGCTGCTCGGCGAGCCCAGGCGCTGGACCGCGGGCGTGCTCGCCAGCGTGGTCCTCGGCAGCCTGTGCGCCGCCCTGCTCAACGCGGCCTCGAACGCCGTCAACCAGATCTACGATCTCGAAAACGACCGAGTGAACAAGCCGGCCCGGCCCCTCGTCACCGGCGAGCTGTCGCTGTCCGACGCCTGGCGCTTCGCGATCGTCCTCTACCTCCTCGCGGTGTCGCCCACGTGGCTCGTCGTGCACCACCCCGTCTCGGGCTTCGCCGATCGGCTGCTCGCGCCGTGGGCCGCCCACCAGTGTTTCTTCCTGTTCCTCGCGGGCACGCTGTTCACGTTCGTCTACAGCGCGCCCGCCCTGGGAAGGACCAAGGCCAACGCGTTCCTCGCGAACCTGACCATCGCCATCCCTCGCGGCTGCCTCCTCAAGGTCGCGGGCTGGTCCATGGTGGCCAGCGTGGGCCACGTGGAACCGTGGTTCATCGGGACGATCTTCTTCCTGTTCCTGCTGGGGGCTTCCTCGACGAAGGACTTCTCCGACATGAGGGGGGACGCGGCAGCGGGCTGCCGCACCCTGCCGGTCCGGTTCGGAGTCCGGAACGCGGCCCGGATGATCTCGCCCTTCTTCGTCGTGCCGTGGATCCTGCTCCCGGTGGGAGCGTGGACGCGCAACCCGGTGTCGCCGGCCCAGTCCATCCTCACCGGCAACCCGTACCTGCTGTCGGCCCTGGGGTTCCTGCTGGCGGCCTGGGGCGTCTACACGGTGGCCCTGATCCTGCGCAACCCGGACGACCTCGCCCGCACCGAGAACCATCCCTCCTGGACGCACATGTACTGGATGATGATGGCCGCGCAGATCGGCTTCGCGGCGGCCTACCTGCTCTGATCGAGCCCGCGGCCGGGCCGACTCAGTCCACGTATCCGAGCGAGCGCAGGCGCTGCCGGGTTTCCTCGTCGAGCGGCGCCGGGCTCGGGGGCGGCGGCGGGGCCGAGGCGAGCCAGCCGTCGAGCTTCTCGCCGAGCCGCCGCGCGACCTCGGGGAGCGCCGCGTACAGGTTGACCGTCTCCGCGGGATCCCGGTCGAGGTCGTACAGCTCGTGCAGATCGGCCTCGGGTCGCGGGATCCGGATCAGCTTGTACCGCCCGTCGCGGACGGCCACCCACTTGCCCGCGATCCCGGGCAGGTAGCTCCGCCGGTTCTCCGCCCAGGCGTTCGTATCCGACTCGATGAAGGCCTCGCGATGCCCGCGCTCCTCTCCCGAGATCAGCGGCAGGAGGCTGCGACCGGTGGCTGGACTCTGCGCGGTCGGGTCCACCAGCTCGAGCACGGTGGGCGCGATGTCCACGCTGCGCACCTGGGAATCCACGACCACTCCCTGGGGAAGCCGCGACGGGAGGGAGAGGATCAATGGAACCTTGACGTCGGGCTCGTACAGGTAGTTGCCGTGATGGTAGAAGTAGTCGTGCTCGCCCAGGCTCTCGCCGTGGTCCGCAGTGAGCACGACGAGCGTCTCCCGTCCCGGGTCGAGCGCCTCGAGGAGCCCGACGGCCCGCAGGAGCAAGCCCACGGCGAAGTCGGTGTACTCCACCTCCCCGCGGTAGAGCTGCCGCAGGTACGTGCGAAGCGGCTCCGAGAGATTGTTGCGGAACTGGAGCTCGCCGCGCCGCCGCCTGCCCGTATGAAGGTCCTCGTAGAGGGACCGGACCTCGCGGTTTCGAGGATCCCGCAGGGAGTAGAACGGCCACGGCGGCGCGTAGTAGAAGTGCGGATCGTACAGGTGGACCCAGAGGAAGTACCGACGGTGGCCGTTCAGCGCGAGCCATCGGAGGGCGCGGAGCACGACCGGGAGCGCTCGAGCCTGCTCTTCGTACACGCGGATCCAGGCGGTGTCGAATCCCTGGTAGACGCCCTGGTCCCGTCCGAGCGGCCCCCCGCCGACGAAGGCCGCCGTGCGGAAGCCGCGCGCCCGCAGCAGCTCGGCGAGCGTGCTCTCCCCCTCGTCCAGGCGATCGCGCAGCTCGCGCACGCCGTGCTCGACCGGGTACCTTCCCGTGGGGAGCGTCACGACGTTCTGCGTGGTCCGGGGGATGGCGGCGATGGTGGTCCGGAACATCACGCCGCGGCGGGCGAGCGCATCGAGGGCGGGCGTGGGCGACCCGGCCGCCCCATAGCAGCCCAGATGGTCGGCCCGCTGCGTGTCGAGGGTGACGAGAAGAACGTCGAATCCCCCGTTGGGGGTCAGGAGTCGGAGCGCGATCCACAGGACGATCGCCAGGAGGACGGCAGCCGTACCGGCTGCCGCCGTCCACGCGAGAACCCGGCCGGCGCCGCGCAGCCATCGGCGGATGCGCGACCCTCGCGTCGCCTTCGCCCTCCCGGACCTCGCCATCGAACTCGCCAGTCTATCCGTCCCACCGAGGGGTGCACAAGCGCCGGCCGTCCGTGGTATGCTGAAATAGCAAGGCCGGAGAGCGCGCCGCCGGGGGCCCGAACTCCGGCCGGGAAGGTCTTCTGGTGGGGCTCGGCGTCTGGCTTCGCGCCGGAGCGGGGCTCGCTGCATGCGCGGTCGCGGCCGCGGCCCTCGACCTCTGGCTCCGGTTCTGGGTGCTCCTGCACCACCGCGCGAACGAGCGGGAGAGAATCCGTGCGTTCAACCGCGCGGTGCGGATCTGGGGCCGCACATTGTTCGGCGTGGCCCGATGGGCGACCGGCCTCCAGGTCTCCATTCAGGGGCGGGTCCCGACCGAGGGGAGGTTCCTGGTCGTCGCCAACCACTCCAGCAGCCTCGAGATCCCGTTGCTGGTCACGGTTCTCGGCTCGCTGAACCTGAAGTTCGTCGCGATGGAGCGGCTGCGGAACTGGAGACCGTTCATCTCTCTCGTCCTGCGGCACGGCGGCTTCGTGATCGTCCGAAAGGAGCGCTTGGGCGAAGACCTCTCGCGACTCCAGCGGTTCGGTTCCGAGCTCGCTCGGCTCGACGGCAGCCCGGTGATCTTCCCCGCGGGCAGGCTCGCGCGGGCGGACGCCGCACCGGCCTTCCACCTCGGGGGACTCGAGGCGCTGCGGCGCTCCTCGCGCCTGCCGCTTCTGCCCGTGGCGATCGCGGGGCTCGAGCGGGCCCCTTCGATCGCGCAGATTCCCCGACTGGCGGGAGCGCGGGTGGTGGTGCGCATCCTCGAGCCAGCCTCCTGGCAGGCGGCCGACCGGAATCCACGAAGCGCGTATCGCCAGCTCGAGAGCGCGATCTATCGGGCGGTGACCGGGAGGCAGGACCAGGCGACGGCGGTCAGGCCCGGCGCTCGCGGTACATCCGCAGGCACTCGTGACGCATGATCTTGCCGCTCGTCGTCTTGGGAAGGCGCTGAACGAGGTGGACGTCGCGGACGGCGAGTCCGAACTCCCGCAGAATCAGCTTGTAGACGTCCGCACGCAGGCGTTCCGCGTGGGCTCCACGTGGCTCGGTCTCGGCGGCCTCCCGCGAGCCCGGCCTCGGCATCGCCACCATCACGACCACCGACTCCCCCCCTTCCCCGTCCACGGCGAAGGCGTGGACCGTTCCGGGGCGCAGACCGAGGCCCTCCTCGACGCATGCGGCGATGTCGTGACCGTAGAAGTTCTGGCCCTGCACGATGAACAGGTCCTTCTTGCGTCCCGTCACGTACAGCCGTCCGTCGGCGTCGAGGAAGCCGAGATCGCCGGTGGCGAGCCAGCGGTCCCCGCGGCTTCCGCCGGCGCCTTCGGGGTCCCCGAGATACCCGGGACTCACGGACGTTCCCCGCAGGTGGATCTCGCCCACTCGGCCCGCCTCGAGGCGACGCCCGTCCTCGTCGCGGATCTCCACCTGGAAGTCCCCGAGGGGATAGCCGACGGAGGGGACCTCCATGCCCGCGATCGTGTGGACCGTCTCCGGGCGTCCGAACGCCGGCGCCGAGACGATCAGCGTCGCCTCCGCCATCCCGTACACCGGGTAGATGCTGCCCGGCACGAAGCCGAACGGGCCGAACCTCTCCTCGAAGCGGCGAATCGAGGCGAGGCGGACCGGCTCCGAGCCGTTGTACACGTAGCGAAGCGAGCTCAGGTCGAGGCGCGAGTCCCGCAGCTGTTCCTCCGAGATCCGCTGCGTGCAGATGTCGAGCGCGAAGTTCGGGATGGCGGTGACCGTGCCGCGGAACCTGGAGATCGCGTCCAGCCAGAACACCGGCCGGGCGATGAAGCAGCGCGGGGGCATGAGGACCAGCGTGCTCCGGCGGACGAAGTTCGTCAGAAGGCCTCCGACGAGCCCCATGTCATGGTAGAGCGGAAGCCAGCTGACCCAGACGCTGGCCTCCGACCGCCGGTCGTTGTCCACGATGAGCGACAGGTTGTAGAGGAGACCCCGGTGCGTGATCCGGACACCCTTGGGCTGGGAGGTGCTGCCCGAGGAGAACTGCACGAACACGACGTCGTCCGGGGCGACCTGCGCGGGCTCGGGCGACGGGTCCCCTGCGGCCTCCGCAGCAGCCTCTGGGCCGGCACGGAGAACCCTGTCGGCGGAGACGCCTCCAGGATCTCCGTCCAAGTCTTTGGGCAGGTACCACCAGCGCACGTCGAACGTGGCGGCGAGACGGCCGATCTGGCGGCGGTGCGCCTCGGGGTCCTGGCCCACGAGCGGGAGGCTCACCGAAAACGGAACGGCACCCAGCACCACGAGAGCGAGGAACGAGGCGATGGCGTCCACGTCCGTGCTCAGGGGGATCAGGACGCCGTCCCCGCGCTGGACCCCGCGCTCCCGGAATGACCGCGCGAGGGCCATCGTGCGCCGGAACAGCTCCGGGTAGGAATGAAAGCGCACCTCGAAACGGGAATCCACGAGATGGATCCCGCGGCTCGCCTCGGCCTTCGCGAGCGAGGTGCCGTACGTGGTCGCATTGGTGGAGCTGGAGGAGG